>JAFAIV010000390.1 GCA_019236545.1 Actinomycetota bacterium
GGCGACGATCGGGTTCGTGCTGCTCGCCGCCGCGTCGCGCTGCTTCGCCTGGAAGTCGGCGACGAGCAGGGCGCCGCTCGGGATCCTGTCGACGAGCGCCGCGGTGTACGGCTGCGTGGCCTGGCCCGAGCCGTCGCCCTTGACGAAGCCGTCCATCCGCAGTCCGCCGCTCGTGGCGACGACGTCGCCCGCGACCCAGACGACACGCGCCGGCGTCGTGGTCTTCGCGCCGAAGGAGGACGCGAGCTGCCCGGCCTCGGCGCCGTTCGCGTAGACCTGCGCGAAGGAGTCGCCGGTGAGCTTGGCGTTCGCCTCCTGGTAGAGGCTGTCGGCGGCGAGGTGCTGCGTCGCGCCGGTCACCGCGTCGAGCGAGGCCTGGCTGTTCGAGACGGCCGTCCAGCCGTCGACCTGCGCCGTGACCGTCTTCGTGCCGGACTTCTGCAGGAGCGCGTCGAACTTCGCGCTGTCGGACGGCTGCGTCAGCACGACCGCCTGCGGCTGCTGCGCGCTGCCGCCGGGGAGCACGACGACGTCGACCTCGGGGCCGAGCGCCGCCTTCAGCTCGTCCCAGCTCAGGCCGGTCTGCTTCTGGAGACCCTGCTGGAGCTGCGAGAGGACGCCGGCCTTCTTGAGGAGCGAGTCGACCGCCTGCCACTGCGAGGAATCGAGGTTCGAGTCGAGCGCGACGAATGCGGCCGCGTTCGCCGGCGCGACCGCCGCGCCCGCACCGAGGCCACCCGCTGCGGTCGCGGGTGACGGCCCGCCGCTGAACGCGCCCGCAAGCCCGGCGGCTCCGGCCGCGACGGCTGCAGCGATGCCTGCCGCGAGGATGACCCGAACGCGCATTGCTACTCCTCTGTCGGCTCTCGACCCATGAGCCTTGACACCAGATCGGTGAGGCTCTGTCCCGAGAGTACCGCGCAGACCCCCTCCGTGATCGGCAGCTCCACCCCGAGCCGGTGCGAGAGGTCGCGCAGCACCGGCGCCGTCGTCAGCCCCTCGACCGTCTGGCCGATCTCCGCCACCGCCTGCTCCGCCGACCTGCCCTGGGAGATGAGCTCGCCCGCGCGGCGGTTGCGGCCGTGGCTGCTCCAGCACGTCACCACGAGGTCGCCCATGCCCGCCAGGCCGGCGAACGTCTCGGAGCGCGCGCCCGCCGCCTCGCCGAGCCGCGACATCTCCGCGAGCCCCCGCGCGATCAGGGCCGCCTTCGCGTTGTCGCCGAGCCCGACGCCGTCGACGGCGCCCGCGGCGAGCGCGATCACGTTCTTCGCGGCGGCGCAGAGCTCGACCCCGATCACGTCCGGGTTGACGTAGGCGCGGAAGATCGTCGAGTTGATCGCGTGCTGGAGCTGCCCGGCGAGGAATCCGTCCTCGCTCGCGATCACCGCCGCGGTCGGCAGCCCGACGGCGATCTCCTCCGCCATGTTCGGCCCCGAGAGGACGGCGACGGCGCGGCCGCGGACGCGCGTCGAGAGGCGCTCGCCGGTGGCCGGGTCGAGGCCCTTGACGAGGCTCAGCACGGGCGCGTCGCCGGGGAGGGCGGCGACGACCTCGGTGAAGGAGCGGCTCGGGACGGCGACGACGATCACGTCGACGTCGCCCGGCGCCTCCGCGAAGGGGACGGCGCGCGTCGCGGAGAGGTCGACCTGCGGCAGGTAGCGCGGGTTCTGCCCGGTGCGGGAGATCTCGTCCGCCTGCTCGGCCGTGTGGCAGGCGAGCACGACGTCCTGCCCGCGCTCCAGCAGCACGCGCGCGAACGCCGTGCCCCACGAGCCCGCGCCGACGACCAGGAAGCGCACGGCGGGAGCCTACGCCTAGGAGCGGCGGACGAAATCGATGGAGACGGGGACGCCGTCGAGGCCGAACTTCTCGCGCAGCTCGTTCTCGACCCAGTAGGCGTAGTCGCGGGTGATCAGGCCGGGGTCGTTGACGAAGAAGCGGAAGCGCGGCGGGCGGACGCGGATCTGCGCGCCGTAGAGGAGGTTGAGCTTGCGGCCGCGCGGGCCACCCGGAGGCTGGCGCGCCGCCCGAAGCTCCCCGAGCGCGCGATTCAACTCGCCGGTCCCGATGCGCGAGGTGTGGCGATCGAAGAGCTGGCCGGCGGTGTCGAGCAGCCGCTCGAGGCCGCGGCCGGTGTGCGCCGAGACCGCGATGAACGGCGGCCGCTGGCGGAGGCGGCGGCGCAGGTGTCCGCGCACCTCGTCCACCTGGAGCGTCGTCTCGTCCCACTTCGAGAGCACGACGAGCGTCGAGCAGTCGGCCTTCCGCGCGACGTCGGCGACGGCGAGGTCCTGCTCGACGATGCCCTCGCTCGAGTCGATCAGGACGAGCGCGACGTCCGCCCGCTCCGCCGCTTCGAGCGCGCGCAGCTCCGAGTAGTACTCGATCCCCTGCCGGTGCTTTCGCTTGCGCCGGAGGCCGGCGGTGTCGACGAGGACGAAGGTGCGGCCGCCATGCTCGAGGACGGAGTCGATTGCGTCGCGGGTCGTGCCGGGGACGTCGCTGACGATCACGCGCTCGCGGCCGAGGAGCGCGTTGACGAGGCTGGACTTGCCGACGTTCGGGCGGCCCAGGATCGCGACCCGGATCGCGTCGTCCGGCAGGTCGGGGCGTCCGAGCGGGCCGATCTGCTCGAGCTCCGCCACGACGAGGTCGAGCAGGTCGCCCGTCCCGGTCCCGTGGAGGCCGGAGATCGGGATCGGGTCGCCGAGGCCGAGGCGGTGCAGCTCCAGGGCGAGGTTCTCCTGGCGCGGATCGTCGATCTTGTTCGCGAGCACGAGGACGCGCTTCTTCGACTCGCGGAGGATCTGCGCCACCTCCTCGTCGCCCGGCGTCACGCCGGCGCGCGCATCGACGACGAAGAGGACGAGGTCGGCCTCCGCGACGGCCTCGCGCGCCTGCGCGGCGATCGACTGCGTCACCGGGCTCGGGTCGGCGACGTCGACGCCGCCGGTGTCGACGATCACGAACCGCTTGCCGGCCCACTCGCAGACGAGCTCCTTGCGGTCGCGCGTGACGCCCGGCGTCGCGTCCACGACTGCGGCGCGGGACTCGGTCAGCCGGTTGACGAGCGTCGACTTGCCGACGTTCGGGAAGCCGACGATCGCGACCGCGCCGAGCAGCGGCGGCTTCGGCTCGTCCTCGAGCTGCTCGACGTCCTCGTCCATCACGCCGGAAGCGTGACGGGCGCGGCGTCCTCGCGCGCGGGCGGCAGCGCGACGCGCGGGCGGCCCGCCTCGTGCAGGTCGCGCAGCCAGGCCCAGAGGCGGTAGAGCTCGCGCTCGATCTCGGCGGACGCCTCGCGGTAGCCCTTCCCGCCCTTCGGCAGGCCGTCGAAGCGCATCGGCTCGCCCCACGCGATCGAGACCGGCGCGAAGTTGCCCGGCTTCCAGACCTGCGACCCGTGGATCGCGGCGCAGACGACCGGCACGTCCCCCTGAATCGCAGCCATCGCCGCGCCGGGCTGGACGTGGCCGGGGACGCCTGACCGCTGGCGTGTCCCCTCCGCGAAGACGCCGAGCACGTTCCCCTCCCGCACGACCTCGACCATCCGCCGCACCGCCTCGCGGTCGGACTCGCCGCGACGCACCGAGAACGCGCCGAAGAAGCGGATCAGCTCCCCGAGGCCGGGGACGCGGTGCGCCTCGACCTTCGCGAGGAAGTAGATGGTGCGCGGCGACTTGAAGCCGAAGCACGGGATGTCGATCCAGGAGAAATGGTTGAACGCGAGGACGACCCCGCCCTGCTTCGGGACGCGCTCCTCGCCGTAGCTGCGCAGACGGGTCGCGAGAGCGGCGGAGCCGCCGATGATGGGCCGCCCGGGCACCCAGGCGGCGTCGATCCTGTTCACGAGTGGTCCGCCCGGTGAGGCTGGTCGATCTCTGGGTCGCGAGCACCAAGCGATGCAAGGACGCAGGGAGACCCGATAGTGGCGACTATCGGGTCGACTGAGGACGCCGCAGCGCGCAGCGTGATCGCGGGCCAGAGGCGAGCGTGTCTCGCCGGGCGGGCCACTACTACACCGCTGTGCGCTCGTGGACGAGCGCTTCGATCCGGTCGACGACGTCGTCGACCTGGAGGTGCGTCGTGTCGATCTCGATCGCGTCCTCGGCCGGCTGCATCCGCTCGGCGTCGCTCTCGTCGCGGAACTTGAGGTCGGTCGCGAGCGCGTCGGCGCCGATGCCGGGGCGGTCGGCCATGCGGCGCTTCGCCCGTTCGTCGCGGTCGGCGACGAGGTAGACCTTCACCTCGGCCTCCGGCGCGACGACCGTGCCGATGTCGCGGCCCTCGATCACGACGTCCCCCTCGCGGCCGAGCTGCCGCTGCCGCTCGCGCATCACCTCGCGGACGGCGGGATGCCTCGCGACGACGGGGACCATGCGGTCGATGTCGGTCTTGCGGATCGAGGCGGTGACGTCGGTGCCGGCGATCCAGACCCGGTCGTTCGCGTCGAACGTGACCGGCTCTGAGCGCGCGATCGTCGCGAGCGCCGTCTCGTTGCCGAGGTCGGTGCCCTCGCGCATCGCGAGCCACGTGAGCGCGCGGTACATCGCGCCGGTGTCGAGGTAGCGGAAGCCGAGCCGCTCCGCGAGCGCCCGCGCCACCGTGCTCTTGCCTGCCCCCGCGGGGCCGTCGATCGCCACGATCATCGTCTCGTCACCGAATCCAGGAGGTCGTAGAAGCCGGGGAAGCTTATAGCGACCGTGTCGGCGCCCCCGATCTCGACGCCCTCCCGCGAGGCGAGGCCGGCGATCGCGCCGAGCATCGCGATCCGGTGGTCGCCGCGCGCGTCGACGTGGCCGCCCTTGAGGCGCGTCGGGACGCCGGTGATCGTCCAGCCGTCGTCACGCGAGCGGATCCGGCCCCCGACCGCGCGCAGCCCGTCGGTGACGGCCTCGACCCGGTCGGACTCCTTGACGCGCAGCTCGGCCGCGCCGCTGACGACGGTCTCGCCGCGCGCGTGGGAGGCGAGCAGCGCCACGAGCGGGAGCTCGTCGACGAGCGCCGGCACCTCCGCGGCTCCGATGCGGGTGGCGACGAGCTCGCCCGGCTGCACCTGGACGTCCCCGACCGGCTCCAGCCCCGCCTTGCGGCGGTTGAAGACGGAGATGCGGGCGCCCATCCGCTCGAGCACGTCGAGCAGCGCGGCGCGGCGCGGGTTGAGGCCGAGGTCGTGCACGGTCAGGTCGCTCCCGGGAACGAGCGCTGCGGCGACGAGGAGCGGCGCCGCCGAAGAGAAGTCGCCGGGGACGACGACCTCGTCCAGCCGCAGCGCGCCCGCCGGCTCGACGGTGACGGACGACGCGCGCCTGCGCACCCGCGCGCCGGCGGCCTCGAGCATCAGCTCGGTGTGGTCGCGCGACGGCGCCGGCTCGACGACCGTCGTCGGCCCGTCC
>JAFAIV010000391.1 GCA_019236545.1 Actinomycetota bacterium
GAGCCCGTAGCGGCCGCCGAGGACGCGCTGCGGCAGACGGCCCTGCTCGGCGAGCGCGGTGACGACGTCCTCGTAGAGCGGCTCGCCGACGGCGGCCGGGTCCTTCGTCCGGTCGAGAACGGCGAGGGCCTGCGTCGTCTCCGGCAGTGCGGCGGCGAGCGCGGCGCCGTCGAAGGGCCGGTAGAGCCGGACGGTGACGAGGCCGACCTTCTCGCCGCGCGCGACGAGCGCCTCGACCGCCTCCTGCGCCGCGCCCGCGCCGGAGCCCATCAGCACGACGACGCGCTCCGCGTCGGGCGCCCCGGCGTAGTCGAAGAGCCGGTAGCGGCGGCCGGTCAGCTGCGCGAAGAGGTCGAGCTCGCGGGCCACGATCTCGGGGACGGCCGCGTAGTAGGGCGACGACGCCTCGCGCGACTGGAAGAAGACGTCCGGGTTCTGCGCCGAGCCGCGGATGACCGGGTGCCCCGGGTTGAGGGCGCGCTCGCGATGGGCTCGAATCAGCTCGGCGTCGAGCACCCCGAGCAGGTCGTCGTCGGAGACCGGCTGGATGACGTTCACCTCGTGCGAGGTGCGGAAGCCGTCGAAGAAGTGGAGGAACGGGACGCGCGCCCGCAGTGTCGCCGAGGTCGCGATCGCGGCGAAGTCGTGCGCCTCCTGGACGTTGGAGGAGCAGAGAAGCGCGAAGCCGGTGCCGCGCGCGGCCATGACGTCGCTGTGGTCGCCGAAGATCGAGAGGGCGTGCGTCGCGATCGCGCGGGCGGCGACGTGCATGACGAAGGGCGTCAGCTCGCCGGCGATCTTGAACATGTCCGGCAGCATCAGGAGCAGCCCCTGCGACGCCGTGAACGTCGTCGTCAGCGAGCCGGCCTGGAGCGCGCCGTGCACCGCGCCTGCCGCACCGGCCTCGGACTGCATCTCGATCACGACCGGGACGTCGCCCCAGAGGTTCGGGCGGCCCTTCGCGGACCACTCGTCCGCGAGCTCGCCCATCGCCGAGGCGGGCGTGATCGGGTAGATGGCGATGACCTCGCTCGTGCGATGCGCGACGAGGGCTGCGGCTTCGTTGCCGTCGAGAACCAGGCGCTCCGTATCCATGACCGAAGCGTCGCCAGGCAGGAACAGCGCCGCATCCGTGGCGGACGCGGCGCCGTTCCGTACTACTCCGCAGGCTTCAGGACTTCAGCAGCGTCCCGATGAGGGCCGCCGCGCCGCCGGCCGCGCCCGCTTCGCCGGCGGTCTCGCCGACGATGTACGGCTGGAGCGCGTGCGCCAGCGCCGGCAGCGTGATCGACTGGAGCCACACCTTCCCGGGCCCGCGCAGGCGCGCGAGGAAGAGGCCGTCGCCGCCGAACAGCTTGTTCTTGATCCCGGGCACGGTGGCGAGCTCGAGCGAGATCTTCGCGTCGAACAGGGCGACGTGGCCAGGATGGACGCGCAGCTCCTCGCCAGGCTGGAGATCGATCTCGACGACGTCCCCATGCATCTCGACGAACGCACGGCCCTGGCCGGAGAGGCGCTGCAGGATGAAGCCGGCCCCGCCGAAGATCCCGGCGCCGAGCTTCTGCTGCAGGTGGACGTTGAGCTGGACGCCCGGCTCGCAGCAGACGAAGCCGTGCCGGTGGACGACCCACTCCTCGCCTCCGCCGACCGCGACCTCGCGGATCTCGCCCGGCGCCTTGGCCGCGAACGTGACCGAGCCCTCGCCCGACTCGACGCTGTACCCGGTCATGAAGAACGTGCCGCCGCTGATCGCGCGCTTGGCGGCGCCGAGGAACCCGCCCTGCGACTGGCCGACGCTCGACCCGGTCCGGAGCTGCACGGGGCCGCGCAGCCACGCGAGCTCGCCGGCCTCGGCGACGACCTCCTCGCCGGGATGGAGCGTGACCTGTAGGACCGGCGTCGTGCCGCCGCTGATCTCGAAGTTCATTGGTCCTCCTCCGTTGTCGCCGCGAGCCTACGCGTCCCGGACGGCCCGTTCCAGGGCGGCCTCGACCGGCGACGGCTCGTAGCCGAGCTCGCGCTTCGCCTTCTCCGAGGAGAACCAGGCGGGCCAGCGGGCGAGCAGCACCTCGTGGCGGTTCAGGAGCCCGGCCGCTGCGAGCGCGCGCGGGATCGCGTACGGGAGCTCCAGCCGCGGCGGGCGGCGACCGGCGGCGCGCGCGATCAGCGCGAACGCCTCCTTCAGCGTCACGTCGACGCCGCCGAGGAGATAGCGCTCGCCCGGGCGCCCGCGCTCGAGCGCGAGCACGTGCCCGAGCGCGACGTCGCGGACGTCGACGAGGTTGACGCCGGCGCCGCGCAACGCGAGCCGGAAGCGGCCGGACGCGACGCCGCGCACCATCCGGCCTGTCGGCGTCGGGGCCTTGTCGCCCTCCCCCACCGGGGTGGTCGGGTTCACGCACAGCGCTTCGATCCCCTCGGCGGCGAGGACGAGCCGCTCCGCCTCGATCTTCGTGCGCTTGTACGGAACGGTCAGCTCCTCGGGCGGCGGCGAGTCCTCCTCGGTGGCGGCGCGGCCGGGGACGGGCCCGCAGGTCGCGCAGGAGCTCGTCGCGACGAGCCGCCGCACGCCGGCTGCGCGGCAGGCGGCGATCACGTTCGCCGTCCCGGCGACGTTCACTGCCTCGATCTCGGCCTCGGGCGCCGTGAACGAGTAGATCGCCGCGACGTGGACGACCGCCTCGGCCCCGTCGACCGCGCGGGTCAGCGCGTCGCGGTCGCGGACGTCGACGAACGTGGCGTCGACGTCGTGGCCCGCGGCCTCGAGGGCCCGGACGACGTGCCCGCCGATGAAGCCGAGCCCGCCGCCGGTGACGAAGACCCGCACTCAGCCGCAGGCGGTCTGCGTGTAGATCGAGCAGTAGAGAAGGCCGGCGAGGTGCGCGGGGTCGATCTGCGGCTTCGCGTGGTGCGCGACGTACCAGAGCTTCAGCCGGTAGCTCGCGAGCACCTTGTGGGACGAGAGGAAGAGGTCGAGCGAGCCGAGCTGAGCCAGGAGCTGCTGCCGCGCCGCCGGGTCGCCGACGGAGTTGATCGCGGTCGGGTCGGCGTACGCCGCGCGGAGCTCCGCAGCCAGGTGCGGGTCGGGCACGGTGAGGGTCGTCTGCGTCTGCGCGGGCGAGCCCTGGCCGAGCGCGGACGCGGCGGCCACCCCACTGACGAGGAGCGCGAGGACGGCGAGGGCGACGACGACCGGGCGCGGAATGGCGGGACGCTAGCGAATTCAGGCGGCGCGTGCCGCACGTTCGTCGCGCAGCGTCCGCCAGAGGTCGAGCAGCCGTTCCCGCTCGCCCGGCGTGAGGGTCTGACCGTTCTTGCGCTCGCGCACCGCGAGCTCGTCCTCGACCATCTCGAGCGTGAACGTCTCGTCCCAGGCGGGCGAGCGGATCCACTGCTCGCAGACCTGGGCGATCTCCACGGCGCCCTTCTTCGCAGGCGCCGACGGCGGCGCGCCGGCCCGCCGGGCGAGCTCGTCGCCGAGCCTCTGGAGCTCCGCGCGGAGCTCGTCGACCGTCCACTCCTCGAGCGGCTTGGCCACGGGGAAAACGGTACTGCCCGCGGCAGACGGCGAAGGTCAGCGCCGGGGTTTCGGGCCGCCACCCGGAGGCGGCCCGCCGCCCGGCGGAGGACCGCTGCCGCAGTCGCGGCCGACCGCGAGGAGCCGCTTGCCCTTCTTCTTCGTCGCCTTCTTCTTGGCCGGCGTCGTCGTCTTCTTGGTCGCGGGAGGCGTCGTCGAGCCGCCGCCGAAAGAGCTCGGCTGCGACGTGGCACAGCCGGACGAGGACACGGGCGTGCCGTGGTAGCACCCGACCGTGTACGGGTACTCGAGCGTCGCGACGTAGTGGTAGATCGTCGTCGTCTTGCCGTCCCAGAGGACCGGGCTCGTGGTGCCGTGGCAGGCGTCGAGGTCGGTATTCGTCGGCAGGTTGCCGTTCCCGTCCTTGACGACGTAGATGCCGTACCCGTCGAGCGCGTAGCCGACGAGCGCGGACTGGCCGTTGCCGACGCGCGAGAGGATGCACGGCGGGACGTCGTGGTGGTGGTAGAACGACCCCTGGTCCGGATGGCCGGCGCAGGCGTC
>JAFAIV010000163.1 GCA_019236545.1 Actinomycetota bacterium
GCGAGGCGCAGCGCGGCGTTCGTCGCGTAGTCGCCGTGCTCCGGGTCGCCGGGACGCTCGAGCACGACCTCGGCGCCGACCCGCGCGGAGAGCGCGTCGGCGAGGGACTTGACGGGGTCAGCCGGCAACGGCGAAGAGGTCCTCGAGGGCGCGGATCTCGGTCGGCGAGCCGACGCCGATCAGGATGTCGCCCACGTCGATCGTCGCGTCGGGCTCGGGCGTGGCGTCGAAGCCGCCGTCGGCCTTCTTCATCGCGATCACGATCGCGCCGGTGTCGTGGCGGATGCGCAGCTCGCGAATCGTCCGGCCGGCCGCGGGACAGGTGCGGTGCACCTCGATCTCGGCGAGCTGGAGCTCCGGCCCGGCCGCGGTCGTGACCGCGTCGAGGAAGGCGGTCACCTGCGGGCGCAGGACGAGGTTCGCCATGACGACGCCCGCGGCGGTGTACGGCAGGACGACGCGGTCGGCGCCGGCGAGCATCAGCTTCCGCTCGGCGTCCTCGCCGGACGCGCGCGCGACGATCGTCAGGCCCGGCGCCGCCGAGCGGGCGGAGAGGACGACGTAGAGGTTGTCGGCGTCCGAGTCGGAGGCGGCGACGAGCCCGCGGGCCCGGTCGAGGCCGGCGCGGCGGAGGTTCTCGTCCTTCGTCGCGTCACCCTCGATCAGGAGCACCTCGTCCTCGTGGGCCGAGGCGAGCGCGTCCTCGTGGAAGTCGATGACGACGTACGGCACGTCGGAGGCGCGGAACTCCTGGCCGATGCGGCGGCCGACCCGGCCGTAGCCGCAGATGATGAAGTGGTCGCGCAGCTGGTCGATCGTCCGCTCCCTCCGCCGTTCCGCCAGCGCGCCCGAGAGGACGCCGCCGGCGATCGTCTCGACGATAACCGCACCCGCGTAGCCGATGATCGTCAACCCGACGACGACGAGGACGATCGTGATCACGAGCGCTCCGTCGTTCCGCGGCACGGTGTCGAGGCCCGTGAGCGTGAGCGTGACGATCGTCCGGTAGAAGGACTGGAGCCAGCCCTCGCCGAGGCTCTCGTGGAAACCGATCGTCCCGGCGACGAGCGTCGCGGCGATCGCCGCGACGAGCGCCGCCACCCGCCGCAGCCGGGCGTGCGTGTCCATGCCCCTAGTATGTGGCCGTGGCGGACGACGAGATCATCCCCGCGCCCGAGCCGGAGCGCCGGCTCAACATCCACCTGCCGCCGGAGCTGATGGCGGGGTCGTACGCGAACTTCGCCAACGTCAGCTTCTCGGAGTACGAGTTCACCCTCACGTTCGCGCGTGTCGAGCACGAGGTCGAGGAGGGCGACATCCCCGGCGCCGTCGTCGCGCGGATCAACGCGTCGCCGAAGTTCGTCGAGGAGCTCCTCGTGGCCATCCAGGACTCGCTCTCGAAGTACCAGACGACGATCGGCATCCGGAACCTGCCGGAGGCGCCGGACCACTGACGCTCGGCCTGGCGCCCTCGTACGCCGTGCTCTGCTGCGTGCAGGCGGCGATCGTGGCGGCGCCGGCGCGGCAGGCAACCGCTCGCGGGCGCGGCCTCGTCGGGCTGCTCGTCCCCGCTGCGTTGCTCGGGATCGGGGTCGCCGGCCTCGACGGCTTGTCCTCGGGCCCGCGCGCGCTCGCGTGGCTGGCGTCGTTCGGGACGCCGGTGCTCGCGGCGGCGCGGCGGCCGCTGCTCCTCTGGGCGCCGCTGGCCGCGGGGCTTTGGCTCGTCGCGTGGCTCGCGCACGGGCTTGTCGCCCAGGCGGCAGGCGTCGTCCTGATCGCGGGCGCGTGCCTGACCGCCGCGGACGCGGCCGCGCGTGTCGCGCCGGCATGGTCGATCCGCGCGGGCCTCGTCGTCCTCGCCGCCGTGGACGCGATCCTCGTCTGGGGCACGCCACGCGTCGAGCAGGCGACGACGTCACTCCACGCCGTCGCCCTCCCCCACGCGCTGCCGAGCCTCCAGGACGCGACCTTCGGCTCGGCGCTGATGGGCTGGCTCGACCTGCTCGCCCCGGCCCTGCTCGGCGTGGTCGTCACGAGCCGGACGAAGCTCGGTGCGGCTGCGGTGACCGGGATCGCGGCCGGGCTGTGGGGGCTACTCCTCCTCACGACCTCGGAGGTGGCCGCAACGGTGCCGGTGCTCGCCGGTCTAGCCTTCGCCGCCTTCGATGCGCGTCGCCGTCGTCTCTGACATCCACGCGAACCTCGCCGCGCTCGAGGCCGTCCTCGCGGCGATCGACGCGGAGCCGCCGGACGAGCTCTGGTGCCTCGGCGACCTCGTCGGCTACAACGCCCGGCCGAACGAGTGCTGCGCGCTGGTCGAGGAGCGCGCCGCGATCTGCCTCGCCGGGAACCACGACCTCGCCGTCGCGGAGCGGCTCCCGCTCGGCGAGTTCAGCGGCGACGCGGGCGCGGCCGCGCGCTGGACGCGCGGCGTCCTCGACGACGCGTCACGAGCGCTGCTCGGCCGGATCCAGCCGGAGGGCGAGCGCGAGGGCGTCGGCCTCTTCCACGGCAGCGCGCGCGACCCGATCTGGGAGTACGTCCTCTCCGACGACGCCGCCGAGGCGACGCTCGACCTGTCGGGTAAGCAGCTCGTGCTGGTCGGCCACAGCCACGCCGCCCTCGTCGCGCAGGAACGTGACGGCGCGCTCGGCGGCGGCCTCGCGCCGGACGGCACGGAGCTCGACCTCGCCGCCGGCCGCGCCCTCCTCAACCCGGGCTCGGTCGGCCAGCCGCGCGATGGCGACCCGCGCGCCGCCTGGCTCGCACTCGACCTCGACGCCCGCCGCGCGACGTTCCATCGCGTCGAGTACGACGTGGAGCGGACGCAGCGGGAGATCCGCGAGGCGGGGCTGCCCGCGACGCTCGCGGCGCGCCTCGAGCACGGGATCTAGACCGGCGCGGGAGCCGCGGGCGCGGCCTCGCTCTCGCCGTAGAGGTGGATCCCCTCGCGGGCGAGCGCGATCTGGACGTCCTCGCGCGCCTTGTAGATCCGCCACTTCACCGTGGCGAGCGTGACTTCCAGCGAGTCGGCGATCTCCGTGTACGAGAGGCCGACGACGTCGCGGAGGAGCAGCGCCATCTTCAGGTCGACGCTGAGGCCCTCGACCGCGCGCCAGACGGCGTCGATCGCCTCGAGCCGCTCGAACGGCGCGTCGAGCACCTCGAGCGGCGGGATGTCCTCGATGTCCACCGTCGCCCGCGGGCGCCGCTCGTGCGCGCGCAGCTCGTCGAGGACGCGGTTCTTCGTCACCTGGAACAGCCACGTCGTGAACTTCGCGTTGTGCGAGAAGCGCGGCAGCCCCTGGAAGACCCGCAGGAAGACCTCCTGCGTCAGGTCCTCCGCCAGGGCGCGGTCGCCGACGATGCGGAGCACGTAGTTGAAAACAGGCACCTGGTACGCGCGCACGATGATCGAGAAGGCTCGCTCATCGCCTCGCTGCGCCTTCCGCAGGATGCCGGGGTCTGGCTGGGGCAGCGCCAAGGGACGCGCAGTATAGACCTGTTTCCGGCTGGTTTACGTAAAGCGTGCGTTAGGTGACAAGCGGTCGGCCGGTCATCTCGGGCGGCTGCGCGACGCCGAGGAGCGCGAGCACCGTGGGCGCGAGATCCGACAGCTCGCCGTCGCGTGCGTGGACGCCGTGCTCGGTGACGATGAACGGCACCGGGTTCGTCGTGTGCGCCGTGTGCGGGCTGACGCCGTCCGGCTGGAGCATCGTCTCGGCGTTGCCGTGGTCGGCGATGATCAGGCACACGCCGCCGCGCGCGCCCACGGCCTCCACGACCCGGCCGAGGCAGCCGTCGGTCGTCTCGACCGCCTTCACGACCGCCGGGATGACGCCCGTGTGGCCGACCATATCGGGGTTCGCGAAGTTGACGACGACGAACGCGACGTCGCCCTTCGCCACCTCCTCGACCACGCGGTCGGCGACGCCCGCGGCGGACATCTCGGGTTTGTGGTCGTAGCTCGGGACGTCCCGCGGCGACTCGACGAGCACTCGCGTCTCGCCCTCGTACGGCTCCTCGCGACCACCGTTGAAGAAGTAGGTGACGTGCGCGTACTTCTCGGTCTCCGCGGCGTGGAGCTGGCGCAGGCCGTGCGCCGCGAGCACTTCGGCGAGCGTCTGCCGCACCTCGTGCTCGGGGAACGCGACCGGGAAGTCGAAGTCGTCGCGGTAGCGCGTCATCGTCGTCAGGTCGACGCCGAGCTCGCCGAGCTTCTCCGAGAGTTGCCGCGCGCGGTCGGGCCGGAAGTTGAAGAAGATCGCCGCGTCCTGCGCGGGCTCGAGCCGCGGGCGGCCGGCGAGCGCGACCGGGACGACGAACTCGTCGGTGACGCCGGCGTCGTAGCTCGCCTGCACCGCGTCCACGGCGTGCTCGGGCTCGGGGTCGGTGCCGCGAAGGATCGCGTCGAGCGCGAGCTGCGTCCGCTCCCAGCGCTTGTCCCGGTCCATCGCGTAGTAGCGGCCCGAGACCGACGCGATGCGATCGTCCGGGAGCTCGGTGAGGTCGTGGACGGAGGACGTCGGTTGGACGTCGCGGCCGTCGGTGAACGCGTGGATCCACGTGCGCTCGGCCATCTCCTCGCGGCGCGCCAGCTCGAGCAGCGCGCGCAGGTGGTCGATGTGCGAGTGGACGCCGCCGTAGGAGACGAGGCCGAGCAGGTGCACGTCTCCCCCGCGCTCGCGCGCGCGCCGGAACGCGGAGACGAGCGCCTCGTTCTCGAAGAGCGACCCGTCGCGGATCGCGCGGTTCACGCGCTGGAAGTCCTGGTCGAGGATCCGGCCGGAGCCGATCGTCAGGTGCCCGACCTCGGAGTTGCCCATCTGCCCGTCCGGGAGCCCGACCGCCTCGCCCGATGCGATCAGCTGCGAGTGCGGGTACTCGGCCTCGAGCCGGTCGAAGACCGGCGTCTCGGCGAGCTCGACGGCGTTCCCCGGGCCCGGCGGCGCGATGCCCCAGCCGTCGAGGATCACGAGCGCGACGAGCGGGAACGTCCTCACGTCAGCGCGGCCTCGCAGATCGCCGCGAACGAGCCCGGGTCGAGCGAGGCGCCGCCGACGAGCGCGCCGTCGACGTCCGGCTGCGCGAGCAGCTCGCGCGCGTTGTCGGGCTTGACCGAGCCGCCGTAGAGCACCGGCCGGTCGAGCAGCGACTTGATGAACGCATGCGCTTCCTGGGCGATCTGCGGCGTCGCCGTGCGGCCCGTCCCGATCGCCCAGACCGGCTCGTACGCGATCACGAGCCGCTCGTCGTCAGGGAGGACGCCGACCTGGCGGCGGAGCACCTCCTCGGTGCGGCCGGCCTCGCGCTCGGACTCGAGCTCGCCGACGCACGCGATCACCTCCAGGCCCGCGGCGAGCGCGGCCTCGGCCCGCATCGAGACGGTCTCGTCCGTCTCGCCGAAGAACTGCCGCCGCTCGGAGTGGCCGACGATCGCGCCGGCGACGCCGAGCTCGAGGAGCATCCCGGTCGAGATCTCGCCGGTGTACGCGCCTTCGGGCGCCCAGTGGACGCTCTGCGCGAACGTCGTCAGCCGCGCCTCGACCGCCGCCGCAAGCGAGACGTACGGCGGCGCGACGACGACGTCCACGCCGGCAGGTGGGTCGAACGCCGCAGCGAACTCCCGTGTCGCCTCCGGCCCCTTGAACATCTTCCAGTTGCCGGCGATCAGCACGGGATCGCCGCCACGCCGGGGAGCTCCTTGCCCTCGAGCAGCTCGAGGCTCGCGCCGCCGCCCGTCGAGACCCACGAGACGCGCTCGGCGAGCCCGACCTCGTTGATCGCGCGGACGGAGTCGCCGCCGCCGACGACGGTGTAGCCGTCGGCGTCCGCGACGGCCGTCGCCACCGCGCGCGTCCCGGCCGCGAAGGCGTGCCATTCGAAGACGCCCATCGGCCCGTTCCAGAAGACAGTCTTCGCCTCGCCGATGATGTGCGCGAAGCGCGTGCGGGTCTCCGGCCCGATGTCGAGGCCGAGCCAGCCCTCCGGCACGGCGTCGTACGCGACGACCTGCGTACGGGCCTCCGCCTCGAACGCCTCCGCCGCGACGACGTCGACAGGCAGCTCGACCGGGAAGCCGAGCGGGTTCTCGTCCCGCAGCTCCTCGGCCATCTTCCCGCCGATCAGGACGGTGTCGGCGCGGCCGCCGAGATGGCGCAGCACGCCGAGCTTGTCCTCGACCTTTGCGCCTCCCGCGACGAGGACGAACGGGTGCCGGACGTCCTCGAGCAGCTTCCCGAGGTGCGCCAGCTCGGCGAGCAGCAGCAGCCCCGCGTAGGCCGGGAGGATGTGCGCGACCGCCTCGGTGGACGAGTGCGCGCGGTGGGCGGAGCCGAAGGCGTCGTTGACGTACAGGTCGCAGCCCTCGGCGAGCTCCTGCGCGTAGCCGGGGTCGTTCTTCGTCTCGCCCGGGTTGAAGCGCGTGTTCTCGAGGACGGTGATCCGGTCGTCCGGGAGCAGCTCGTGGAGCCGGGCGGCCACCGGGGCCATGGCGTACGTGGCCTTGTCCTCGTCGGTCTTCGGCCGGCCGAGGTGCGAGCAGACGCGGATCTCCGCGGCGCCGCTCTCGAGCAGCAGGATCAGCGTCTCCAGCGACGCGCGGATGCGGGTGTCGTCGGCGACCCGGCCGTTCTCGAGCGGCACGTTGAGGTCGCTGCGGACCAGCACGGTCTTCCCCGCGACGTCGGCGTCGCGGACGGAGCGCGGCAGGCGCATGTCTCCTCCTTCCTACGCGGCGACGGCTGCGGGCAGCGTCGCCCCGATCTTGGCGACGAGGTCGACGAGCCGGCAGCTGTAGCCCCACTCGTTGTCGTACCAGGAGAAGACCTTCACGAGCGGCCCGTTCACCATCGTCAGGTCACTGTCGAAGATCGACGAGTACGGCGAGTGGACGATGTCGCTCGAGACGATCGGCTCGTCCGTGTACTGGAGGATCCCGGCGAGGTCGCCCGTGTCGGCCTTCGAGCGGAAGAGCTCGTTGACCTGCTCGGCCGTCGTCTCCTTCGCGACCTGGACGACGAGGTCGACGATCGAGCCGGTCGGGACCGGCGCGCGCATCGACATCCCGTCGACCTTGCCCTTGAGGTCGGGCAGGACGACGCCGATCGCGCGGGCGGCGCCCGTCGAGGTCGGGATGAGGTTGATCGCGGCCGCGCGCGCCCGACGCAGGTCCTTGTGCGGGAGGTCGAGCGTGCGCTGGTCGTTCGTGTATGCGTGGATCGTGGTCATGAAGCCGCGCTCGATCCCGTACGCCTCGTGCAGCACCTTCGCGACCGGCGCGACGCAGTTCGTCGTGCAGGAGGCGTTGGAGACGATGTCGTGCTTCTCGGGGTCGTAGTCGCGGTCGTTGACGCCGAGCACGACCGTGAGGTCGGGGTCGGTCGCGGGCGCGGAGATGATCACCTTGCGCGCGCCGGCGTCGAGGTGCTTCTGGGCGCCCTCGCGCGTCGTGAAGATGCCGGTCGACTCGATCGCGATGTCGACGCCGAGCTCGCCCCACGGCAGGTTGGCCGGGTCCTTCTCGGACACGAAGCGGATCTCGTTCCCGTCGACGCGGATGAAGCCGTCGCCCGCCTCGACCGGGACGTTCAGGTTGCCGAGCACGGAGTCGTGCTTCAGCAGGTGGGCCATCGTGTGCGTGTCGCCGATGTCGTTCGCCGCGACGATCTCGAAGTCGCCGCCGCGCTCGAGCTGCGCGCGCAGGAAGTTGCGCCCGATGCGCCCGAAGCCGTTGATCCCGACCCTGATCTTCGCCATGGTTCCTGGCCCTTTCTCTCTGGATGTCCTGGCCTCGAGTCTAACGAGGCGCCCGTCCGGGGCATCGGCACGAGCCCTCATGGAGGTGCGGTTTTCCCGTGAGGAGGCGGGCGGACCGGGAAGCTCCGAGGACGACCCTCCCGGTCCTTTTGCCTACGCCCGAAACCGCAGCGGCGGACGGGGTCTGAATCCACCGCCGGACGAGCGCAGACCCGCCGGGCCGAGTATGACGAACCGGTTGTTGCCGCGCCAGACGACTTGTAAGCGGTAACCGAGGGCCCGGTCAGGCCTCCGAGAGCGCCTGGAGGCGCCGCAGCCGGCGGTACACGGAGGCCTTCGACGCGGCCGGCCGGCAGCGCCGTCCGAGCTCGGCGAGCGACGCCGTCGGGTGGCGAAGGCGGAGCGTCGCGACCTCTCGCAGGTCGTCCGGGAGCCGGTCGAGGTCGAGCCGGCGGACGGCCTCCAGCTGCGCGTGGGCGGCGCGGCTCGTGCGTACGAGATTCGCGTGGTCGGCGTTCGCGAGACGGTTCGCGTCGGCGCGCGTCGCGGCGAGGACCGCCTGCTCCTCGAGGGCTAGCATCGTGTCGCTCGCGCCGGCGGCGACGAGGACGTCGGCGATCGCCTCGGTCCCCTTCGCGTAGGCAAGCGCGTGGCGCGCGCGCTCCTGGACGCTCAGGTGCGCGCCAGCGCGCTCGGCGAGCTCGGCGAGGAAGCGGGCGCCTTCCGGCTCGGCGGCGCGGATCTCCAGGTGCGCGTCGCGCGGGCCGCTGAGCGAGCCGGCGCCGAGGAGCGCGCCGCGGAGGTACGCGCCGACGCAGCAGCGGCGCGCGACGACGCGGCGCGGCGGGTGGTCGAGCGGGCGGTGCTGCGCGTCGAGGACGCCGGCGCGGTGGAGCGTCTCGTACGCGGTCTGCGACGGGGCGACGTGGAGCTGGTAGCGCGTCGCCTGGTCGAAGGCCGCGCGCCGGTAGGTACGGATCTCTGACTCGACGTCGAAGGCGCGCAGGAGCGCGAACGCGCGCCGGGCGACGCCGGAGCTGACGAGGTCGAGGTGGACGGCGACCTCGCCGTGCCCGCGGAGGTGGGCGCTGCCGGCGACGTGGAAGAGGCCGGAGAGCTCCGCGAGCCGGTCGCAGTCGCGTTCGGGTGCGATCGCGGCGAGCTCCTCCCTAAGGTCGTCCGAGAGCACCTTCGAGCTCCAGCAGGCGGCGCTTGTAGGCGAGGCCGAGCGAGCCGTACGAGCCGAGCCCGCCGGCCGAGACGACGCGGTGACAGGGCACGAAGAGGCCGAGCCGGTTCCGCGCGCAGAACGTCCCCGCTGCGCGCGCCGCGCCGGGCGCACCCGCAAGCGCGGCGAGCTCGCCGTAGGTGACGACCTCCCCGCGCGGGACGGCGCGCAGCGCGCGGGCGCAGCGCTCGAGGAAGCCGCTCTCGTACTCGAGGTCGACCGGCACGTCCTCCAGCGGCGCCGGCTCGCCGGCGAAGTACGCCTCGAGGACCCGCACCACATCCGCCACGAACCCCCCACCCTTTCGCGAGCCTTTTCGTGGTATGCCTGCCCCGTACCCCGGGTGGGAGGGGGTTTGGGATGGGTCCGCGGGCGACCCCCCGCCCCGCGGCCACGGGAGCTCGTGCCAGACGACGCGGCCGTCGTCCACGACGAGCTCGCCGGTGCCCCAGCCGTCGGCCTCGTAGAGCACGTGCGTCACAGCCACCCTGGGCAATCCTAGAATCGCCTGCCATGAGCACCCACGGCATCTTCCGCGTCCCGGAACCCGTCAACGAGCCGGTCCTCGGCTACGAGCCCGGCAGCCCCGAGCGCGAGCAGCTCCGCCGCCGCCTCGACGAGCTGCAAGGCGAGCGCTTCGACCTGCCGCTCGTGATCGGCGGCGAGGAGGTGCGCACCGGCGACACCTTCGAAGCGGTGATGCCGCACCGGCGCAGCCATGTCCTCGCGAGCGTCCACAAGGGCGGCGCGGCCGAGGTCGAGCGCGCGATCGAGGCGGCGGCCGAGGCGTGGGAGGACTGGTCGCGGACGCCGTGGGAGGACCGCGCCGCCGTCTTCCTCAAGGCGGCCGAGCTCCTCGCCGGCCCGTGGCGGATGACGTTGAACGCCGCGACGATGCTCGGCCAGTCGAAGACCGCCCACCAGGCGGAGATCGACTCGGCCTGCGAGCTCATCGACTTCTGGCGCTTCAACCCGAAGTACATGGAACGCATCTACGAGCAGCAGCCGATCTCCTCGCAGGGCGTGTGGAACCGGATGGAGTACCGGCCGCTCGAGGGATTCGTCTTCGCGGTGACGCCGTTCAACTTCACGGCGATCGGCGGCAACCTGCCGACCTCCGCGGCGTTGATGGGAAACACCGTCGTCTGGAAGCCCGCCTCGACCGCGGCGTTCAGCGCCTATTGGCTGATGAAGCTCTA
>JAFAIV010000284.1 GCA_019236545.1 Actinomycetota bacterium
TTCAAGGCGCTCGCGAACCGGCTGAACCGGACGCGCGTGAAGCCCGGCGCGCACGCCGGCGTCGAGGGGATCGAGGTCTTCGACAAGGTGATCGAGATCGACCAGAAGCCGATCGGCCGCACGCCGCGCTCGAACCCCGCGACGTACACCGACCTCTTCACGCACATCCGCGAGCTGTACTCGCTGACGCCCGAGGCGAAGGTGCGCGGCTACAAGCCCGGCCGGTTCTCGTTCAACGTCCGCGGCGGCCGCTGCGAGACGTGCAAGGGCGACGGCCAGATCAAGATCGAGATGCACTTCCTCCCGGACGTCTACGTCCCGTGCGAGACCTGCAAGGGCGCGCGCTACAACCGTGAGACGCTCGAGGTGCGGTTCAAGGGCAAGTCGATCGCGGACGTGCTCGAGATGTCGGTCGAGGAGGCGCTCCAGTTCTTCGCGAAGATCCCGAAGATCCGGCGTCGGCTGCAGACCCTCCACGACGTCGGCCTCGACTACATCAAGCTCGGCCAGCCGGCGACGACGCTCTCCGGCGGCGAGGCGCAGCGCGTGAAGCTCGCGGCCGAGCTCTGCAAGGTCGCGACGGGGAAAACGCTCTACATCCTCGACGAGCCGACGACCGGCCTCCACTTCGCGGACATCGAGAAGCTGCTGGAGACGCTGCAGCGGCTCGTCGACGGCGGCAACACGATGCTCGTGATCGAGCACAACCTCGACGTGATCAAGCAGGCCGACTGGGTGATCGACCTCGGCCCGGAGGGCGGCGAGGCAGGCGGCGAGATCGTCGCGGTCGGTCGCCCCGAGGACGTCGCGCAGGTAGAAGGCTCGTTCACCGGCTCGTTCCTGCGCCACGTGCTGCCGGCGCCCGCGGTCGCGGCGGCCTAGCGCAGCCCCGCCGCACGGGCGTAAGGTCACCTCAGGCCGTCGCCCCGACGGCTACCCGAGCAGGGGGAGGAGCCGTGTCGAGCATCGCCGGTGTCGCCGCTCCGGAGGTCGCCGCCACCGCCGCGACCGCACGCGAGACGGCCCAGGTCGAGCGCGCGAACGCGTCCGGGCGCACGCCGGTCGTCTTCGTCCACGGGCTCTGGCTGCTGCCGAGCAGCTGGGACCCCTGGGCCTCGCTCTTCGAGGAGGAGGGGTACACGGCTCTGACGCCGGGCTGGCCGGGAGACGCCGAGACGGTCGCCGAGGCGAAGGCGAGGCCGGAGACGGTCGCCGGCTTCGGCGTCGGGCAGGTCGCGGGGCATCTGGAGTCGATCGTCCGGCGGCTCGACCGCAAGCCCGTGGTGATCGGCCACTCCTTCGGAGGGCTGCTGACGGAGATCCTCGCGGGGCGCGGCGTTGCGGCCGCTTCCGTGGCGATCTCGCCGGCTCCGATGCGGGGCGTCCTCCCGCTGCCGTTCTCCTCGTTGCGCACCGCGTTTCCTGTGCTGAAGAACCCCGCGAACCGCAACCGCGCGATCCAGCTCACGTACGAGCAGTTCCGGTACGGGTTCGCGAACGCAGTCGACGCGAAGGCGGCGCAGGAGCTCTACGAGCAGTACTCCGTCCCCGGGCCGGGGCGGCCGCTCTTCCAGGCTGCGACCGCGAACGTCTTCCCCGGCACCGAGGCCAAGGCGGCGACTCGCGACGCCGACCGTGGGCCGCTTCTGATCATCTCCGGGGACCGGGACCACACCGTGCCGTGGGCGATCGCGAAGGCGTCGTACGGCCTGCAGAAGCGGAACCCGCAGCCGACCGAGATCGTGAAGCTCGAGAACCGCGGGCACGCGCTGACGATCGACGCCGGGTGGCGGGAGGTCGCCGAGAAGGCGCTCGAGTTCGCGAGGCGGTTCGCGCCGCCGGGCTAGAGGACGGCCTGCGTCTGCGTGACGCGGGCGACGAGCTTGCCCGCGTCGTCGTAGAGCTCGGTGTCGACGACGATCGTCCGCTTCCCGGTGTGGAGCGGCCGCGAGACCGCCGTGACATGACCGCTGCGGACGGCGGCGAAGAAGTTCGTCTTCGACTCGATCGTCGCGGTGCCGCCGGCGCCCTCCGGCAGGTTCAGGAAGGCGCAGAAGCCGCCGACGTTGTCCGCCAGGCCCATCAGCGCGCCGCCGTTCAGGCCGCCGCCGGTCGTGGTCAGCTCCTCGCGCCACTCCAGCCCCGCCCGCACCTCGTGCGGCGACGCGGACTCCATCTCGATGCCGAGAAACGCGGTGAAGGGGACGACCGACGCGACCTGGGCGGTGAGCTCTGCGTCCACGGAGCGTGAGGCTACCCTGAGTTCGGATGGCTGAGGTCGCGCACGCGCCGTCGGCGCTCGAGCGGAACTGGTGGCTCCGCGCGCCGGCAGTCCTCGTCGCGCCGCGGGCGGTGTTCGCCTCGCTGCGGGACGACTCGGACGAGGCGTTCGACGGGCGCGGAGAGGCGCTCACCGCGCTCTCGGGGATCGCCGGGATCGCGTTCGTCCTCGCGACGCCGGTCGCGCGCTCGCTCCTGAACGACAGCTCGTTCTCGGTCGCGCTGATCCCGGTCTGGGCGTTCATCGGCGGCGTCGTCTACGCGATCGCGACGTACTGGATCGGCGGCGGCCTGCTCTTCGGAGCGGCGCGGCGGCTGGGCGGGCTCGGGAGCTACCGCAGGGCGCGGCAGCTCGTCGCGCTCAGCGGCGCGCCGGTCGCGCTCTCGCTGCTCGCCGTCTGGCCGCTGCGGATCGCGATCTACGGCCAGGACCTCTTCCGCACCGGCGGGAACGACTGGGGCCCCGGCGACCGGATCTTCGGCGGGCTCGTCTATGCGTCGTTCGCCTGGGCGGCGCTGCTGCTCCTGATCGGCGTGCGCACAGTCCACGGCTGGACGTGGGCGCGCTCGCTCGCCACCGTCGCGCTCGCCGGGTCGATCCCGGCGCTGATCGTCATCGCGACGACGCTCTGAACGCCTCCAGCTCCTCTTCCGGCATCGCGTACGTGTGCTGCTCCTCCGGGAACGCGCCGCCGCGGACGTCCTCCGCGTACTGTGCGAGCGCCTGCTCGATCACCTCGCCGACGCTCGCGTAGCGCTTCACGAACCGCGGCGCGCGGCCGTCGTAGTAGCCGAGCATGTCGTGCCAGACGAGCACCTGCCCGTCCGTGCCGCCGCCGGCGCCGATGCCTATCGTCGGGACGGCGAGCGCCTTCGTCACCGTCTCCGCGACCGCCGGCGGCACCGCCTCGAGCACGATCGCGAAGCAGCCGGCCTCCTGGAGCGCCTTCGCGTCGGCCAGGAGCTCCTGCGCCCGCTCGGCCGTCCGGCCCTGCGCCTTGAAGCCGCCGAGGACGGTCGCGGTCTGCGGCGTCAGGCCGACGTGGCCCATCACCGGGATCCCGGCGCCGACGATCGCCCGCGCCCGCTGGACGGTCGTGCCGCCGCGCTCGACCTTGACCGCGTCCGCGCCGCCGTCCTTCACGAGCCGCACCGCGTTCCGGACCGCCTGCTCGTCCGACTCCTCGTACGAGCCGAACGGCATGTCCGCGACGATCAGCGGCCGCTTCGCGCCGCGTGTCACCCACTGGGTCATGAAGACGATCTCGTCCATCGTCACCGGCACCGTCGACTCGCGCCCGTGCACCACCATCCCGGACGAGTCGCCGACGAGGATCACGTCGACGCCGGCGGCGTCGGCCAGGCGGCCGCTCGGCGCGTCGTAGGCGGTGACCATGACGATCTTCTCGCCGCGGCGCTTCATCTCCGCGAGCTCCGGGAGCGGCAGCTTCCCTGCCGTCCACGACGCGTAGCGAGGGGGCTTCTCGCTCATCCGATGGCTCCTTCCAGGAGGACGTTGTCGATCAGGCGGATCCCGCCGACGCGCACGGCGGCGGCGAGGACGGTGGCGTCGCCGAGGTCGCGGACCTCGACGTACTCGGGCTCGAGGCCGTTCAGCGCGGCGCGCGCGGCGGCGACGGGGTCGGCGGCGTCGCGCGCGGACGCGAGCGCGCGGGGGAGGGCGAGGGCGCGCTCGCGCTCGTCCGGGGCGAGGCGCACGTTGCGGGAGGAGAGCGCCAGGCCGTCGGGGTCGCGGACGGTCGGGACGACGCGGATAGCGACCGGGACGTTCAGGTCGCGCACCATCCGGCGCACGACCGCGACCTGCTGCGCGTCCTTCTGGCCGAAGTAGGCGCGCGCGGGGCGGACGATCTGGAACAGCTTCAGGCAGACGGTCGCGACGCCGCGGAAGTGGCCGGGCCTCGCGTCGCCCTCGCCGCCGCGCGCGGCGACTCCCGGCTCGACCCACGTCTCGAAGTCGGGCGGGAAGAGCTCGTGCGCGGAGGGGGCGAAGACGACGTCGACGCCCGCCTCCTCCGCCATGCGCAAGTCGGCCGCCTCGTCGCGCGGATACGCCGCGAAATCGGCGGGGTCGTCGAACTGCGCCGCGTTCACGAAGAGCGACATGACGATGGCGTCGTTCTCCGCCCGCGCTCTGTCGAGCAGCGCACGGTGGCCGGCGTGGAGCGCGCCCATCGTCGGCACCAGCCCGACCTCGCCGCCGAGCTCCGGGAGC
>JAFAIV010000321.1 GCA_019236545.1 Actinomycetota bacterium
CCGGCTGGCTGATCAACGGCTTCGCGCCGCTCGCGCACTCGCTCGCCTGGCTGCGGTATCTGTCGCCGTTCTACTACTACGCCGGCAACGACCCGCTGAGCAACGGCGTGGACAGCGGCCATCTGCTCGTTCTCGGCGCGGTTTCGCTTCTGCTCACAGCCGTGGCGGCGGTCGCGTTCGAACGCCGAGACATTCGCGCGTAGCGTTCGGCGGTACGGGCTTCCACCGATACCCCGCACCCACGGGAGCGGGAGCATGAGCCGATCCACGGAAGCGACGCCTTCGCCTCCGTCGGTTCGGGCGGCCGCGGCGTCGCGGGAGGTGAGCACGTGGGCGACAACGCCATGCTCTACGAGGCCGTGTACCCGACGAAGGACATGGCCCTGGCGGATCTCGACGCCTTCGGCCGGCTCCACCAGGCCGAGGTGATCGGGAAGTACGACGCCGCCGTCATCGACAACGATGCCGGGACGCCGCACATCGTCAAGCGCGTCGACCGGCCGCGGATGAGCGTCATCCCCGAGATGCTCGGGGGCGGGACGCTCAAGCGGAGCGATCTGAAGCAGGCGGCCGCGGCGCTCGCTCCGGGCGAGGCCGCGCTCGTCGTCGTCGGCGAGCCGACGATCGAGAAGGCCTTCGACGACTGCGTCAGGCAGGCGACGAAGACCGCGAAGCAGGAGTTCGACCAGTCCGCGGACCAGCTCGCGGACATGCTGACCCAGCACTGAGGACGACCCGCGCCCGCGGCGCGTCAGCGCGTCGCGGGCGCCTGCCGAGCGCCCGCGCGCGTCTCGAGCACGCGCGCGAAGTCCGTCGCCGAGACGATCCCGACGAGCGTGTCGCCGTCGAGGACGAGCGCGTGCCCGAGCTCGTTTCCCGCCACGGCCGGCAGCGCGTCGACGGCGGCGTCGCTCTCGGCGACGACCGGAGCCTCGGCGCGCGGGACCATGCAGTCGCGGACGGTGCGCTCGTCCCAGTGGAGCCTCGGCACCATCAGCGCGCGCTGCAGTGGGAGGAGCCCGACCGCGCGGCCGCCGTCGACGACGGGGTAGGTCGAGTGCCGCTGCGAGTCCGCGACCTCGTCGACGAAGCGGCCGATCGTCACGTCGGGCGTGACGGTCACCGGGCTCCGCGTCATCAGGTCGCCGACCCGCTTCCCGGCGAGCGCCTGCTTCGTCGCCTCGGACTGCGTCTCCGACGTGGCGCCCATGAGCAGGAACCAACCCATGAACGCGACCCAGACGCCGCTGAACACGCCCTGCGTCATGAAGAGCGCGATCCCGAGCGTGACGAGCAGGTAGCCGAAGGCGCGGCCGATGCCAGCGCAGATCCGGCTCGCGGCCGCCTCGTCCCCGCGGGCGCGCCAGATCAGCCCGTGCAGCACGCGCCCGCCGTCGAGCGGCACCGCCGGCACGAGGTTGAAGATGCCGAGGCTGACGTTGACGTAGCCGAGCCAGGACGCGACCGCGTCGACCGGCTCGCTCACGTGCGCCCGCGCGACGAGGACAGCGATCCCGCCGATCAGCAGCGAGACGAGCGGCCCCGCGAACGCCACCCGCGCCTCGGCGGGGCCGTCCGGGAAGTTGCTCGTGAAGCGCGCGTAGCCGCCGTAGAACGAGAGCACGATCCCGTCCACGCGCATCCCCTCCCGCCGCGCCGCGAGGACGTGGCCGACCTCGTGCAGGAGGACGCCGAGGATGAAGCCGACTGTCGCGACGCTCGCCATCAGGACGTCGGTGCGGTGCGAGAGGTGCGGGTCCTGGGCGGGGAAGATGCCGCTCTCCAGCGTCCAGACGAGCAGGGCGCAGAGCACGAGCAGGCTCCAGTCGGTCGACACCTCGACGCCCGCGAGCCGGCCGATGCGGATGCTCGTCATGGCCGTGGACGATGCGCCGGTCCGGGCCGGCGCGAATCGGAGGATCCTCGGATCCGCTGCGCTGCTAGTCGATCGCGCGGCGGTAGAAGCCGCGGACGCCGATGGTCAGGAGCACCACGATCGCGCCGGCGCTGACGACGACGCAGATCCAGGGCGCGATGTGCGGCACGCTCGGCGTCAGGGCGCCGCGCATCAGCTCGCTCACGTACGTCATCGGGTTGCAGGCGGTGACGACCTGGAACCAGCGCAGCCGGTCGAGTGACGGCCACGGGTACTGCGTGCAGCCCGTGAAGAGCAGCGGCGTGAAGACGAGCGAGAAGACGAGGTTGATCCGCTGCGGTTGCACGAGCGTCCCGATCAGCATCCCGAAGCCCGCGCCGACAAGCGACCCGAGCACGAGCGCGGCGAGGAACCAGCCGAAGTTTCCCCACACCCACGGGACGTGCCCGAGGATCGCGTAGCCGATCGGGATCATGATCAGCGTCGCCGTGAAGGCGCGCAGCATCGCAAACAGCACCTTCTCGGCCGCCACGAAGCTCGTCGGCATCGGCGCGAGCAGGCGGTCCTCGATCTCGCGCGTCCAGCCGAACTCCGCCACGAGCGGGAACGCGAGCGTCTGGATCGCCGTCAGCACGACCGTCAGCCCGAGCAGCCCGGGGAAGAGGAGGTCGGCGTAGCCGTGCTGTGTATAGCCGAGGCTGCCGAGCACCTTCCCGAAGACGAAGAGCAGGAAGAGCGGCTGCAGGATCACCTGCGCGAGGAAGGCGGGGAGCTCCTTGCCGGTGACGTAGAGGTCGCGGCGCAGGACGGCCGTGAACGCGCGCCGGCTGCTCGCCTCGAGCGGGAGCGCGACCGCGGTCACCGGAGGCTCCGGCCCGTGAGGTGGATGAAGACGTCCTCGAGCGTCGGCGTGCCGAGGCGCACGTCGTTGAGAGCGAGGCCCTGCTCGGCGAGCGCCGCCGCGGCCGGCGCGACGAGCGGTGCGGCGTCGGCGTCGAGGTAGAGGCGCACGCGGTACGCGTCGCCGTCCTCCGGCGAGCCCTGGAGCCGCTCCACCCGCTCGACGCCGGGCAGCGCCGCGAGCGCGTCGGTCAGCGTCCCGTCGGCCGGGCGGTCGGCGGTCAGCTCGAGCGTCGCCTCCCCGGCGAGCGAGCGCATGAGCGCCTCGGGCGTGTCGAGGGCGAGCAGCTTGCCGTGATCCATGATCCCGACCCGGCCGGCGAGGGCGGCCGCCTCGTGCATGTCGTGCGTCGTCAGCAGGAGCGTCACGCCGGCCTCGCGGAGCTCGCGCAGCCGGTCCCAGACGAACAGGCGCGCCGCCGGGTCGAGGCCGGTCGTCGGCTCGTCGAGGAAGAGGACGCGCGGCCGGTGCATGAGCGCGCGCGCGATCATCACGCGCTGCGACTGTCCGCCCGAGAAGAAGTCCGGCTTCGCGTTCGGCCGGTCGGAGAGCCCGAACTGCTCGAGCAGCTCGTCCGCGCGCGCCTCCCGCACCTTCGCCGGGACGCCGTGGTACGCGGCGTGGAAGATCAGGTTGTCGCGGATCGAGATCGAGCGGTCGAGGTTGCTCCGCTGCGGTACGACCGCCAGCTGCCGCCGCGCGCGGACCGGGTCGCGGACGACGTCGACGCCGTCGATCGCGGCACGTCCGGCGGTCGGCCGCACCCGCGTCGTCAGGACGCCGACGGTCGTCGTCTTGCCCGCGCCGTTCGGGCCGAGAAGCCCGAAGACCTCGCCGGCGTCCACGGTGAACGAGACGCCGTCCACGGCATTGACGGGCGAGCGGGGATAGCGCTTCACGAGCTCGGCGACTTCCAGCACGTTCTCGATCGTACGCGTCGCCCGGGTCGGTAGAACTTGCCCCGATGACGACGCCCCCGCTCCTCTGGACGCCGCCGCCGGAGAGGGTCGAGGCGGCGGAGCTCACGAGCTACATGCGCGCGCGCGGGTTCTCGAGCTACGAGGAGCTGCGGCAGTGGTCGGTGTCGGACCCCGAGGGCTTCTGGGCCTCGCTCTGGGACTGGTTCGAGATCCAGGCGTCGGCGCCGTACGAGCGCGTCCTCGGGCGGCGGGAGATGCCGGGGGCGGAGTGGTTCCCGGGCGCGCGGCTCTCGTACGCGGAGCACGTCTTCCGCGGCAAGCAGGACGACTCCGTCGCCTTCGTCCACGCTTCCGAGACGCGGCCGCTCGCGGAGACGACCTGGGCTGAGCTGCGCGCGCTCACCGCCGCGGTTCGGGCCGGGTTGGTGGAGAGCGGCGTCGGCCGCGGCGACAGGGTCGTCGCCTACATGCCGAACATCGTCGAGACCGCGGCCGCCTTCCTCGCCACGGCCTCGCTCGGCGCGATCTGGTCGTCCGCCGCGCCGGAGTTCGGCGCGCGCGCCGTCGTCGACCGCTTCGCCCAGATCGAGCCGAAGGTGCTCCTCGCCGTCGACGGCTACGTCTTCGGCGGCAAGACCCACGACCGCCGGGAGATCGTCGACCAGCTCCGCCGCGAGATCCCCTCGCTCGAGCGCACCGTCGTCTTCCCGTACGTCGGCGACGACGGCGACTGGGACGACCTGCTCGGCGACGGGCCGCTGGAGTTCGAGCAGCTCCCGTTCGACCACCCGCTCTGGGTGCTCTACTCGTCCGGGACGACCGGGCTCCCGAAGCCGCTCGTGCACGGGCAGGGCGGGATCCTGATGGAGCACCTGAAGAGCCTGCGCCTGCAGATGGACGCCGAGCTCGGGGACCGGCTGTTCTGGTACACGACGACCGGCTGGATGATGTGGAACCTGCTGCTCGGCGGGCTCCTCGCCGACGTGACGGTGATCCTCTACGACGGCAACCCCGCGACGCCCGACCTCGGCCGCCTCTGGGACCTCGCCGCGGACTCCGGCATGACCTGCTTCGGCACGAGCGCCGGCTTCATCCACGCCTGCATGAAGGCCGGCGTCGAGCCTGCCAAGGGCCGCGACCTCTCGCGGCTGCGCGCCGTCGGCTCGACGGGATCGCCGCTCTCGCCGGAGGGCTTCCGCTGGGTCTACGACCAGCTCGGCGCCGACACGTGGCTCTTCTCCACCTCGGGCGGCACCGACGTCTGCTCGTCGTTCGTCGGCGGCGTGCCGATCCTCCCGGTCTACGAGGGCGAGATCCAGGCGCGCGTGCTCGGCTGCGACGTCGCCGCGTTCGACGAGGACGGCAACGAGGTCGTCGGCGAGGTCGGCGAGCTCGTCGTGCGGCAGCCGACGCCGTCGATGCCGATCTACCTCTGGGGCGACGAGGACGGCTCGCGCTACCGCGAGGCGTACTTCGAGATGTACCCGGGCGTATGGCGGCACGGCGACTGGCTCGAGATCACCGAGCGCGGCACCGCGATCATCTACGGCCGCAGCGACTCGACCATCAACCGCGGCGGCGTCCGCATGGGGACGAGCGAGATCTACCGCTCCGTCCTGACGATCGACGAGGTGGTCGACGCGCTCGTCGTCGACGCGGACGGCTACATGCCGCTCTTCGTCGTCCTCCGCGAGGGCGTCGAGCTCGACGACGCGCTGCAGGAGCAGATCAAGCAGCGCATCCGCGAGGACTGCTCGCCGCGTCACGTCCCCAACGAGATCGTCCAGGTGCCCGAGGTGCCGCGGACGCTGAGCGGCAAGATCCTCGAGATCCCGGTGAAGCGGATCATCCTCGGCGCCGAGCCGGAGAAGGTCGCCAGCCGCGACGCCCTCGCGAACCCGGCCGCGCTCGACTGGTTCGGCGGCTGGGCCGCGCGCCGCTAGCTAGGGCACGACGACGATCTTCCGGTGCGCGCCCTCGAGCTGGTGCGCCCACGCCCGCGCGACGTCGTCGAGCCCGTACCGCTCGACCTCGACCGTGAGGTCGCCCGCCACCGCACGCTCGACGAGGGCGAGGTAGGCGCCGCGCGCCTCGGCCGGCGTCAGGTGCGTGGCGCTGAAGCCGATCAGCTCGATGTTGCGGCCGCGCAGGAGTGGCGGCGTGACCGCCAGCTCCTCGCTCCCGACGTTCCCCACCTGGACGAGACGGCCCCAGGTGGCCAGCGAGCCGATCGCCGTCCGCGCGGCGTCGCCCCAGACGAGGTCGAGCACGACGTCGAAGCCGCCCCGGGCGGCGTCCGCCAGCTCCTCGGCGAACGAGTCCCCGATCGTCACGGTCGCGTCGGCGCCGAGCTCCTTCGCACGCGCGAGGCCCTCGGCGCTGCGGGCGGCCGCGACGACGCGTCCCGCGCCGAGCAGGCGGGCGGTCTGCAGCGCGAGCTGGCCGACGACGCCGCTCGCCCCGAGGACGAGCACGGACTCACCCGTCCGCAGCCGCGCACCGCGGGCGAACGGCACCCATGCGGCGATCCCTGCAGTGCCGAGGGCGACC
>JAFAIV010000140.1 GCA_019236545.1 Actinomycetota bacterium
TGAGTGCTCCCGCGGCGACCACGGCGACGTTGCCGCCGCTGACGGCGAGGAGGTGGTAGAGCCCGCTGGCACGGAAGTCCTGCCGCAGGCCGTCCGGTAGGCCCTGGTCCTCGCCGAGAACGACACCCTCGATCACGCCGCGGCGCACGCCGCCGAGGCCGGGCACCGACGCGGCGGCGAGCCAGCCGTGCAGCCTGTCGGCCACCCCGCCGATCCCCCCGCGCCGCCCCACGGCGCGCCAGGACGACGCGCGCAGGACGACATGCACGCCGTGGTGGCGCAGCCAGGCCCGCTCGTCGAAGCCGTTGGACGGGCCGCGTGGCGCGACGAGCCGGCCGAGCAGCGCGAGCCGGGCGCCCTGCGGCGGCGCGCGGCCAAGCGGCAGCTCGAGCAGGACGGGCTCACGTGGCCGCAGGCCTCCCCAGCGGAGGACGAGGGCGCGCATGCGCAGCTCGAACGAGCCGGTGCGCGGGGGCTCCTCCACCTCGACGACCGCGCGCTCCGCGGTGCCGATCCGCGGGGCGAGGACGCTGCGGTCGATCGAGGTGAGCCGCGCACTCCCCCAGCCCCAGCCGGCGAGCGCGAGCGCCAGCCCCGCGAGCGCGAGCGCAGCGTGCGGGTGGCTCGCCGCCGCGGCCAGGGCGAGGACGGCCGCGGCGGCGAGCGTCGCGGGCAGGAGCGCGACCCGGGCCACGGTCGCGCCGGCGAGCCCGACGCAGAGAGCGGAGCCGAGGGCGTGCGGCGCGCGCACGGTCACGGGATGACCAGCCCCTTCAGCTGCGCGATGCGCGACGGCCCGATCCCGGGCACCGCATCGAGCTCGTCCACGGAGTGGAACGGCCCATGCGTTTGCCGGTAGGCGAGGATCTTCGCCGCCGTCGACGGCCCGATCCCCGGGAGCGCGTCGAGCTGCTCCGCGGTCGCGGTGTTGAGGTCGAGCGGCGCTGCGGGCGACGAACCGGCGGCGGGAGGGAAGTCCGCCGGGGTGCCCGCGGCGCCGCGCGCCGGGACGACCACCTGCTCGCCGTCGGCGAGCGGGGCCGCGAGATTGACCGAGTCGAGCGCCGCCTTCGCGGTCGCGCCACCGGCCGAGGCGACGGCGTCCGCGATCCGCGTCCCCTCGCGCAGGCGGTAGAGGCCCGGCCTGCGCACCGCGCCTGCGACGTCGACGACGAGCTGCCGCGCGGCGACGGCGGCGCGAGACGCGCGCACCGGCGCGACCCGCGGCGCCGCGGCCGCCCCGCCCGATCCGAGGTGCCGCAGGAGCAGAACGAGCCCGACGGCGAGCAGCACGGCGCCGGCGGCGAGGCGACGACGGGACAGCGGCGGAAGCCGAAGCTCCATGTCGCCCATCGTGACAACGGAACCGTCACGTGTCCGTCGAGACTTCGTAGACTCGCACCGTGGCCGACTGGGTGACGATCTCCTCGCTCGCGACAGCCGGCGGGACGCTCGTCCTCGCCGGCGCAACGTTCGCCTCGATCCGCTCCGCGAACCGCGCCGCGCGAGTCGCCGAGCAGTCGCTCCTCGCGGCGCAGCGCCCGCTCCTCGTCCCGTCGCGCACGGAGGACGCGCCGTTGAAGGTCGGGTTCGCGGACGACGTCTGGTTCAGCGTCCCCGGCGGCCAGGGCGCGGCCAAGGCGACCGACGACGCCGTCTACCTCGTGATCTCCGTCCGCAACGTCGGCACGGGCATCGCGATCCTCCACGGCTGGCACCTCTACCCGGAGATGCAGGGCGGGAGCACGGTCTCGACGCCGCTCGACCGGTTCACGATGCTCACCCGCGACCTCTACATCGCGCCGGGCGACATCGGCTTCTGGCAGGGCGCGTTCCGCAACCCCGACACGGAGGAGTTCGCGGCGGCCCGCTCAGCCGTCGAGGCGCCGCAGCGGATGAGCGTCGACATCCTCTACGGCGACTTCGAGGGCGGCCAGCGCGTGATCAGCCGCTTCGCCCTGACGCCGCGCGAGGACCGCTGGTACGCGTCGGTCGCGCGGCACTGGAACGTCGACCGCCCGGATCCGCGCTAGACGACGAAGTTGACGAGCTTCCCGGGGACGACGATCGTCTTCCGGGGCTCGCCGCCGTTCAGGTGGCTGCGCACCTTCTCGCTCTCGCGCGCGAGCGCCACGAGCTCGTCCTCGCCGAGCGACGCCTCCACCTGGAGCCGGTCGCGCACCTTGCCGTTCACCTGGACGACGAGCTCGTACGTCTCGCGAACGAGCAGCGCCTCGTCCGCCTCGGGCCAGGGCTCCTCCCAGAGGCGCTCGTGGCCGAGCACCGTCCAGAGCTCCTCGGCGATGTGCGGCGCGTACGGCTGGATCACGGACACCGCGGTCTCCGCGGCGACGCGCGCGTCCGGGGCGTCCGGCGCCGACGAGAGCTCGTTGACGAGCTCCATCACCGCCGCGATCGGCGTGTGGAACTGGAACCGCCGCAGGACGTCGTCGGTCACCTTCGCGATCGTCTCGTTCGCCTTCCGCGCCAGCGTCCCGTCGCGCTCGCCCGGCGACGGCGCCCGCTCGGCGACGTCGTGGATCACGCGCCAGAAGCGGCGCAGGAAGCGGACGATCCCCTCGACGCCCTCCGGCACCCACTCCATGTCCTGGTCGGCAGGGCCCATGAAGAGGACGTAGAGGCGGACGGCGTCGGCGCCGTACGCGGCGATGATCTCGTCCGGGCCGGCGACGTTCCCCTTCGTCTTCGACATCTTCGTGCCGCCGAGCTGCACCCAGCCCTGGTGGAAGAGGCGCGCGAACGGCTCGCGGAAGCCGAGCAGCCCCCAGTCGTTCAGCGCCTTGACGAAGAAACGCGAGTAGAGCAGGTGGCCGGTCGCGTGGTCGATGCCGCCGATGTACTGGGAGACCGGCATCCAGTAGTCCGCGACGGCTCTGTCCCACGGCGCCGTCTCGTTGTGCGGGTCGACGTAGCGGATGAAGTACCAGGACGAGTCGACGAACGTGTCCATCGTGTCCGGGTCGCGGCGCGCCGGGCCGCCGCACTGTGGGCAGTCGACGTTCATGTACTCCTCGTTCTGGGCCAGCGGCGGCTTGCCCTTGGGCGCGTAGTCCTCGATGTCCGGCAGGAGTACCGGCAGCTCCTCCTCGGGCACCGGGACGACGCCGCACTGCTCGCAGTGGATGTACGGGATCGGGCAGCCCCAGTAGCGCTGGCGGGAGACGCTCCAGTCGCGCAGGCGGTAGTTCACGGTCGCCTTGCCGCGGCCCTCGGCCTCGAGCGCGGCGACGATCGCGCGCGCGCCCTCCTCGATCGTCAGGCCGTCGAACCGCTCGGAGTTGACGAGCCGGCCGTCGTCGTCGATCACCTGGACGACCGGCAACCCGAACGTCTCGGCGAACTGGCCGTCGCGCTCGTCGTGGGCCGGGACGGCCATGATCGCGCCGGTGCCGTAGTCCATCAGGACGTAGTCCGCGACCCAGATCGGCAGCTGCTCGCCGTTGACCGGGTTCGTCGCGTAGTGGCCGGTGAAGACGCCCGTCTTCTCGGTCTCGGCGGCGCGGTCCTCGGTCTGGCGGGCGCCGGCGCGGCGCGCGTAGTCCTGCGCCTCGGCGCTCGCGTGGGCGGCGACGAACGGGTGCTCCGGCGCGACGACGAAGAAGGTGGCACCGAAGAGCGTGTCGGCGCGCGTCGTGAAGACCGGGATGTCCATCCCGAGCTCGTCCACGTGGAAGAGGAGCTCGGCGCCCTCGGAGCGGCCGATCCAGTTGCGCTGGATCGCCATCGTCTTCTCCGGCCACTCGGCGCCCTCGTACTCGAGCAGCTCGTCGGCGTAGGCGGTCGTCTTGAAGAACCACTGCGTCATCTGGCGCAGCTCGACCTCGGCGCCGCAGCGCTCGCAGCGGCCGTCGACGATGTACTCGTTCGCGATCACCGTCTGGTCGTTGGGGCACCAGTTGACCGGCCCCTCCTTGCGGTAGCCGAGGCCGTTCTTCACGAACTGCTGGAAGAGCCACTGCGTCCAGCGGTAGAAGGTCGGCTGGTGGGCGGCGACCTCGCGCTCCCAGTCGATCGCCCAGCCGAGGCGCTTCATCTGGGCGCGCATGGTCTCGATGTTCCGCTCGATCGTCTCGCGCGGGTGGCGGCCCTCGCGGATCGCGGCGTTCTCGGCCGGGAGGCCGAACGCGTCCCAGCCCATCGGGCGGAGGACGTTCCAGCCGCTGCGGCGGCGCACGTGCGTCTGGACGTCGCCCATCGTGTAGTTCAGGACGTGGCCCATGTGGAGGCTCGGGCCGGACGGGTACGGCAACATCTCGAGCTGGTACCAGTGGTTCTCCGGCGCTGCCTCGCCCGGGCCCGGGTTCGGGACGTGGAAGGCGCGCTCGTCGTCCCAGACGCGCTGCCACTTCGCCTCGATCTCGTGGGGTTCGTACCTGTCCATGAAACGAAAAAGCCTCTCACGCGGGAGAGGCCGTGGTGGAGCCGTCCGCCGCTCCGTCAGCCGGATGAATGTAGCAATGCCGCGAACGAGGCGATCCCGAGGCTGCCGAGGATCTCGTCGCGCCGGAGCAGGAACGGGTGGCGCGCGCTCTGGACGACGCCGGGGCGAGTCGTCACGGCCAGCAGGTAGCCCGCGTCGCGGACGAGGCGCACCACCTTGGGGTTCTCCCGCCCGGCCGGGTACGCGAACCAGTCCACCGGCCTCCCGAGGCCGCGCGAGAGGATCCGGCGGGAGTCGAACAGCTCGTGCCACGCATCCTTCCTCGTCAGCAGGGTCAGGTCGACGTGGTGGACGGTGTGCGAGCCGATCGTGAAGCCGTCGTGCTCGAGGGCGCGGAGGCCGCCCCAGTCGAGGAAGCTCGGGTCGTGGCCCATGACGCGGTCGGTGATGACGTACGCGGTCGCCGGCATGTGCAGCCGCCGCAGGACGGGCGCGGCGTAGTAGAGGACGTCGCGGTAGCCGTCGTCGAACGTGATCATCACCGGCCGGCTCGGCAGCGGCTTCCCGTACTCGAGCGCACCGAGGAGCTGGAGCTGCGTGATCGCGTGGAAGCCGTTCCGCGACAGCCACTCCATCTCGTCCGCGAACAGCTGCGGCGCGACGGTGAGGCCGCGCGTGTACGGGCCGTCGGCGAAGCGCGGCACCCTGCCGACGAGGTGGTACATGAGGATCGGCACGTCGACGGTACGCGTCGGCAGCTGCGCCGGGAGGCGCAGCGGGGTGCCTGCCGTCAGAGCCCCCGCCGCGAGGACGGAGGCCAGAACGGCCCTGGAGATCACGCGGCCGACAGTCTGCCCGAAGCGCCGGTCGGCGAACCGGCAGACTCTTCCCGTGCTGGAGCTGTTCCCCAAGAGCGCCCGGGTCGAGGCCGGCGAGCTGACCATCGGCGGCGTGCCCGTCTCCCGGCTCGCGGACGAGTTCGGGACGCCGCTCGTCGTCTACGACGAGGCGTCCGTGCGCGCCCAGGCGCGGGCGTACCGCGAGGCGGCGCCGGACGCGCTCGTCGTCTACGGGACGAAGGCGTTCGCGAACGTCGCGATCCTGCGGCTGCTCGCGGAGGAGGGCGTCGGCGCGGACGTCTCGACGCTCGGCGAGCTCGCGTTCGCGCGGGCGGCCGGGATCGCCGGCGACGCGATCGTCTTCCACGGCAACAACAAGTCGGTCGAGGAGCTGCGGGCGGCGGCGGAGGCCGGGGCGCTCGTCGTCCTCGACGCGCCGTCCGAGGTCGACGCGGCGGCGGAGGCGGGAGTCCGGCGCGTGCTCGTCCGGCTGACGCCGGGCGTGGAGGCGGTGACGCACGCGGCGATCCGCACGGCGCACGAGGGGACGAAGTTCGGGCTCTCGCCGGAGGCGGCGCGGGCCGTCGTCGAGCGCGCCCGAGAGCGCGGGCTCGATGTCGAGGGCGTCCACATGCACGTCGGCTCGCAGCTGACGCGGATCGAGGAGAGCGTCCTCGCCGTCGAGCGGCTCCGCCATTTTCTCGAAGAGCTCGACTGGACGCCGCAGACGATCGACCTCGGCGGCGGCCTCGGCATCCGCTACACGCGCGAGGACGAGGTGCCTTCGGTCGCGGACTGGGTCGGCGCGCTCCTCCGCGAGCTGCCGGCCGGCGTCCGCCCGATCCTCGAGCCGGGCCGCTCGCTCGTCGGCCGCGCCGGCGTGACGCTCTACCGGGTCGGCGTCGTCAAGGAGAGCGGCGGCGTCACGTATGCGGCGATCGACGGCGGCATGTCCGACAACCCGCGCCCGCAGCTCTACGGCGCGCGCTACGAGGCGCTGCTCGCCACGCGGGCCGAGGAGCTGCCGACCGGCGTCTACCGCATCGCGGGGAAGCACTGCGAGACCGGCGACGTCCTCATCGACGCGGCGGAGCTCCCGGAGCCGCGTCCCGGCGACCTGCTCGCCGTCCCCGCGACCGGCGCCTATACCCTCGCGCTCGGCTCGACCTACAACGGCGTACCGCGCCCCGCCGCTGTGCTGGTGGCGGACGGCGAAGCGCGGCTGATCCGGCGCCGCGAGAGCGTGGACGAGCTTCTGCGGTTCGAGACCTGATGGATACGCTCATCTCGATGCGGAGGCTGAACGCGATCCCGGGGGTCGTGATCGTCGCGGCGGCTGCCGCGCTCTGGGGGACGGACCCGATCCTACGGAAGCCGCTCGGCGCCTCGACGTCGGCGACGACGATCGTCTTCGGCGAGCACGTCGTCCTCGTCGTTCTCACGCTGCCGCTGCTCCTGCCCGCGCTGCGCGCGCTCCTGCGCGCCGGCCCGCGCTTCTGGCTCGCGGCCGTGCTCGTCGGCGCGGGCGCGTCGGCGGTGGCGACGATCCTCTTCACCGAGGCGCTCTTCCACGGCGACTTCGTGACGCCGGTCGTGATCCAGAAGATCCAGCCGCTCGTCGCGGTCGCCGCCGCGGCGGTCGTGCTCGGGGAGCGGCCGCGGCCGCGGTTCGCGTGGTTCCTCCTCCCCGCCCTCGCCGGCTTCTGGCTCGTCAACCAGCCGCATCCGCTCGAGCCGTCCGCGAAGGGGCTCGTGCCGATCGTCGAGGCGACCGCAGCCGCCGGCTTGTGGGCGCTCGGGACGGTGCTCGGCCGCTATCTCAGCCGCGAGCTCGAGTTCCAGCACATCGTGACGCTCCGCTTCTTCTTCGGCCTGATCGCGAGCGCGATCGCGCTGCCCGTGATGGGCGCGAAGGCGTGGGCCGGGACGCACGACAGCCTCTGGATCGCCTACCTCGCGGTCGTCACAGGGCTCGTCGCGCTCTTCGTCTACTACGTCGGACTGCGCCGGACGCCGGCGGTGCTCGCGTCGATCGGCGAGCTGACGTATCCGGCGGTCGCCGTGATCGCCGGGATCTACGCGTACAACGCGAGCCTGCGCTGGAGCCAGTGGCTCGGCGTCGCCGTCATCCTGGGGGTCGTGACCCTGCTGCCGGTGCAGCGGCGGCCGAGGGTCGTCGAGGTCTCGCCGCCCGACGCGCTGCTCGAAGCCGCGCCCGCGTAGAGGGTGCGATGATCGGCGGGTGAACGCCTTCGAGGGCTCGCTCGTCCAGAACGCGATCTACATCGCCGGGCAGGCCGAGTGGCCGGTCGGGCCGGAGGACTGGGAGGCGGCGGCCGAGACGGCGATGGATCCCGGCGCGTTCGGCTACATCGCGGGCGGCGCGGGCGGCGAGTCGACGATGCGGGCGAACCTCGAGGCGTTCGAGCGGCACCGGCTGCGGCCGCGGATGCTCGCCGGGAACCTCGCGCGCGACCTGACCGTGGACGTGCTCGGGACGCCGTCGGCGGCGCCGTTCCTGCTCGCGCCGGTCGGCGTCCTCTCGATCGCGCACGAGCAGGCGGAGGTCGGGGCGGCGCGCGGCGCGGCCGCGACCGGCGTCCCGTTCGTCCTCTCCAGCGCCGCCACCTCGACGATCGAGGCGGTCGCCGAGGCGATGGGCAACGCGCCGCGCTGGTTCCAGCTCTACTGGATCAACGACCGCGAGGTGGCCGCGAGCTTCGTCCGCCGCGCGGAGGCGAACGGCTTCTCGGCGATCGTCGTCACGCTCGACACGCCGATCCTCGCCTGGCGGCCGCGCGACCTGCGAAACGCGTACCTCCCGTTCATCCGCGGCGAGGGCTGCGGCCAGTTCTTCAGCGACCCCGTCTTCCGGGCGAAGCTCGAGAAGACCCCCGAGGAGGACGTGCTCACGGCCGCGGCGACGATGCTGATGACGTTCCCGAACCTCGGGCTCACCTGGGACGACCTGCTCTGGCTGCGCGAGCAGACGGCGCTGCCGCTGCTCGTGAAGGGCGTGCTCCGCGGCGACGACGCAGAGCGCGCGCGGGAGCGCGGCGTGGACGGGATCGTCGTCTCGAACCACGGCGGGCGCCAGGTCGACGGCGCCGTCGCCTCGCTCGACGCGCTGCTCGAGGTGCGGGACGCCGTCGGGCCGGACTACCCGCTGATCGTGGACGGCGGCATCCGCCGCGGCGCCGACGTGATCAAGGCGCTCGCCCTCGGCGCCGACGCCGTGATGATCGGCCGCCTCTACGCGTACGCGCTCGCCGTCGGCGGCGCGGCCGGCGTCGAGGCGCTGATCCGGCAGCTCCTCGCCGAGGTCGACCTGACGCTCGCGCTCTGTGGAGCGAACTCGGTACGCGACCTGAGTCGTGACCTGTTGAACGATCAGTCAACGCCGCGCTAATCTCCCTCCGTGGACCTGCGCGACACGCCCGCCGAGGCCGAGTTCCGGGCCGAGCTGCGCGCGTGGATCGAGGCGAGCCTCCCGGACGACAAGCGCAGCAGCCGCGGCGGCGCGCAGCGCTGGGACGACCCGTTCATGCGCGAGTGGAGCCGCAAGCTCTACGACGCCGGCTACGCGGGGCTGACCTGGCCGAAGGAGTTCGGCGGCGCGGGCGCTCCCTACAGCTTTCAGGCGATCTTCTACGAGGAGATGGCCGCGGCCCAGGCGCCGCCGCACGTCGGCGTGATCGGGCTCGGCATGGCCGGGCCGACGATCATCGCGCACGGCACGGAGGAGCAGAAGGCGCGCTACCTGCAGCCGCTGCTCGCCGCGGACGAGATCTGGTGCCAGGGGTTCAGTGAGCCCGACGCGGGCTCGGACCTCGCGGCCGCGCGGACGCGCTCGGAGCGCAAGGGCGACGTCTACGTCGTCAACGGCCAGAAGGTCTGGTCGTCGTTCGCGCACATCGCCGACTTCTGCATCCTCGTCACGCAGCAGTTCCCGGATCGGCCGCGCTACCGGAACCTCACGTACCTGATCGTCGACATGCGCGCCCCCGGTGTCGAGGTGCGGCCGCTGCGGCAGATCACCGGCGAGGCGGAGTTCAACGAGATCTTCTTCACCGACGTCGAGGTGCCGGTCGAGAACCGGCTGGGCGACGAGGGCGACGGCTGGAACGTCGCGATGACGACGCTCCTCCACGAGCGCGGAACGCTCGGGTTCGCGCTGACCGCGACGCTCGACGCGGGCGTGACGCGCCTCCTCGCGGACGCGCGCGAGCGCGTGAACGGGAACGAGCAGCTGCGCGAGCGCGTCGCGACCGAGTGGATCGAGCTGCAGGCGCTCCGCTACACGAACTACCGCGCGCTCGGCACCTACCAGCGCACCGGCATCCCGGGGCCGGAGGGCTCGGGCGTGAAGCTGCGCTGGTCGGAGGCGAACCAGCGCATGACGAAGCTCGCGAAGGAGATCCGCGGCGCCGAGGGGATCCTCGACGACGGCTGGTGGCAGCACCAGCAGCTCCGCAGCCGCGGCAACACGATCGAGGCCGGCACCTCCGAGGTGCTCCGCAACATCGTCGCCGAGCGCGTCCTCGGCCTGCCCAGGAGCCGCTGATGGACTTCGCGCTGAACGAGATCCAGCAGGAGCTCAAGGACCAGGCCCGCGCGTGGCTCTCCGAGCGCTACCCGCTCGACCGCGACTGGGACGCGCCGCAGGACGACCGCTGGAACGAGCTCGCCGAGCTCGGCTGGCTCGACGTCGCCGAGGCCGACCTCGGCTTCGTCGAGGAGGCGCTGCTGCTCGAGGAGACCGG
>JAFAIV010000171.1 GCA_019236545.1 Actinomycetota bacterium
CCGGCCGACGAGGTACGCGGTCACGATCGTCTTCCCGTGCCCGGGCGAGAGCGCGTGCGCGGCGCCCCAGAAGAGCGCGGCCGCGAGCGAGGCGAGCACGACGAGGAAGCTCAGCCGCCCGGTCGCGATCAGCCGCGTGAAGCCGGAATCGGCGACGCGGTCGGGCGCCTCGAGCGCCGCGCCGCGGGTGAGCCCCGGCACCGGGTCGTGCGTCGGCGCGACCGTCGCCGCTGCCGAGGTCACGTTCAGCGGGCTCTGGAGCAGGCTCTTCGGATAGGCGGTCAGCTCGCTCGAGATGCTGTGCGCGCCGGCGCCGACCAGGATCTCCTTCCATCCGATCCGGTCGGAGTAGTTCGTGTCGCGCACGGCAAGCCGCTCCGGGTGCGTCACGCGCGGCCCGCGGAGGATGACCTCGAGCCGCAACGTGTGCAGGCCGCCGACGCCCATCGGGAACGCGAGGGCGTGCTCGACCGGCCGCAGGACGACGCGCCTCCCGTCGAGCGAGACGTGCAGCCCGCGGGCGAGCCGCGCCGCATAGGCGTTCGCGTCGACGCCCTGCTGCCGCGCCTGGTAGGTCGGGATCTCCGCCATGTCGAGCACGTAGCGCACGTACAGCCGCTCCCCGGAGACCTGCACGCGGGCGAAGCGGTTGATCGTGAAGTTGCCGAGCGGGTGGGCGAGGACGGCCGCCGGGACGGCGAGCGCAGCGGCGACGACGGCGAGCAGCAGCACGAGACGCTTCACGAGAGGGCTCCCTTCCGGGCGACCGGCGCCCAGAGCAGCGAGAAGTGCGGGTTGAGCGCGAGCGCGCTGGCGTACCACTCGCGGGCGCCGGCGCGGTCACCGAGGCAGGCGGCGATGAAGCCGCGGTGGAAGTACTTCAGCGCGTCCTTCGTCCCGAGCCGGAGCGACCGCTCCGACCAGGGCAGCGCCGCGCGGCACTGCCCGTTGCGGGCGAGCGCCCAGCCGAGAACGTCGTCGCCGACGATGCTCGGGCGCTCCTCGTGGCCCTTGCGGGCGAGCCCGAGCGCGTGCCGGAGCGAGATGCCGTGGTCGACGTCGAAGAGCGCGATGTCGAGGTCGTTGCGGACGCCGTTCGCGGCGAGCAGCCGCTCGATCACGCCGATCAGCGCGTACTGCCGCTTCGCCGCGCGCTCGTTCCCGAGCACGTGCTCCAGGTCGCCGAGGTAGCCGACGTACTGCGGCAGCGGCACGCGGTCCACGGCGGCCTGCTCGTAGCCGAGGGCGTCGTGCAGGTGCCCGAGCGCCGCCTGCGCCTGCGCCATCGCGTCGAGGCCGAACGGGTAGCCGGGAAACGCCTCGAGCGCGAGCCGCAGGTGCGGGAGCGCCGCCAGCGGGTGCCCGACGGAGAGCTCGAGGAGGCCGAGCTGGACGTGCGTCCACGCGAACGCCTCCTTCTCGCCGACCGCGGCGGACGCGGCGAGCGCCATCGCGCGCTCCGCCCCCGGCACGTCCCCGCGCAACTCGCGGGCGTAGGAGACGCGCGCGTACGAGGCGACGCTCGGCTTGATCGACGCCATGCGGTCGAAGGCGGCGAAGGCGGCGCGGTAGCGGCCGAGCTCGATGTCGGCGTCGCCGACGATCCCGTAGACGCCGGCGGTCGTGGGGGAGACGCGCTTCGCGCGGAGGCCGATGGCGAGCGCACTCCGGAACTGGTGGCGGGCGAGCGCGAGCTGGCCGAGTCCGGCCAGCGAGATCAGGTCGTTCGGGGCGAGGCGCAGCGCCTCGTGGAGGACGCCGTCGGCCTTCGGGTAGTACGACGCGTCGCCGGTCTCGCGGACGCGCTGGAGGTAGGCGAGCCCCAGCGTGGCGAGCGCCTTGACGTTGCCGCGGTTCGCGCGGAGCTCGGCCTGGAGGCCGGCGATCTCGGCCTGCGTGTCGCCGGCGGCGAAGCCCTTCTCCAGCTCCGCCGCCACGGCCGTCGGGAGCACGTCCCCCGCGGCCGTGGCGGTGCCCTGGCGGAGGACGCCGCCGAGGGCGAGGACGGCGGCGACGAGTGCCGCCGCCGTCCCTGCGATCAGGAGCCGAGCTCTCACGCTACGAGTGCTTCGCGCTGAGCTGGCCGTGGGTGTCGTCGTAGCCGCTGAACGGGGCGGCGACGTACGGGAACGTGCTCAGGAACGGCACGTCGTTGGCGTCGACGCCGTCGCCGAGCGGCAGCTTGTGGCCGATCAGCTCGCCGCCGACCACACGCTCGGAGATGTCAACGACGTCGTCCGCGAGCCGGCGCCCGTTCGGGTAGCCCGCGTTGTCGCCGCCGATGACGCCGAGGTTGTTGACCTTGCCGGCCGCCGTCGGCGGGATGGACAGGTTGAGCCGGAGCTCGTCCATCACCTTCGGGCCGGTGTAGTTGAGCTTCGGGATGCCGGTGCCGAGCACCTCGACGAGGTCGCTGCGGCCGGTCTGCTTGAACGGCCCGAACTTCGGATACAGCTTCTCGAGGACGGCCGCGAGGATCGAGTTCGAGTAGTACGTCTTGAACTGGCCGTCGCTCGCGGGCGACTGGCTGTTCCAGTAGTCCTTCTTGTTCGTCGGGATCAGCACCTCGTTGATCAGCGGGTTGCCGAGGCGGGAGACCTGCACCCACGACTGCTTGGCCTTGCCGCCGGAGACGGTGACCTTCTGCCGGTCGGTGGCGGCCCAGAAGCCGACGGTGTGGTTCGTCCCGTTGTCGAGCATCGACTTCGGAACCTGCAGCGCGATCGAGTGCACCGCGTAGCCGGCGAGGAAGTCCTTGCCGCCGCCGGTGGCGCCGGTGCCCTCGCGGATCGCGACGAGGTCGAAGATCGCGCCGACGTCCGCGAAGAACGGATCGTCGCGCTGGCCGGCGAAGACCGTCGAGCCGTCGCTCAGCTCGTGGATGCCCTTGGCGGCGAGCTGGTCGTAGTTCGGGGTCGTGCGCGGGCCGATGTTGTCGGGCGGGGTCAGGAGACCGCTGCCGACGACGGTGGTCTTGCCGTTCGCGATCTTCGTGACCGTGTACGACTGCTGGGTGTTGCCGAGGAAGAACTGGCCCGGCATGTCCTTGAAGCGGAACTGCCAGGTGACGTCCGGCTTGCCGTCGCCGTTCGTGTCGGCGTAGATGTCGTACCGGGCGGTCGGGCTGAACGTGTACCAGTTCGGCCCGGCGGCGGGATCCTCACCGGGGATCCAGTTCGAGATGATCGTCGCGGTGTCCGGCTTGTCGGGCGACACGAACGCGTACAGGTCCGTGTTGTCCGCCGTCGGGTCCTGCGCGATCAGCGGCGCCTCGCGGTGGCTCGACGCCGTGGCGGACTGCGGACCGCCGCCGCGAGCGGCGACGAGCGCGAGTCCGACCGCGACGGCGGCCAACAGGAGGCCGACTGCGAGCTTCTTCACGACACTCTCCCTTCTCCGCGGCGGCGGGATGCCGTCGCGCTTGTCGGGGCGTATTCGCCTCACCCGGACGAGCGGTTCGCGGCGCGGAGCTGGTGCCGATAAGGACAACATGCGGACGCGAATCGCAGCCCTGGCCCTTGCAGCCGCGGCGCTCGCCGTGGCGGCCCCGGCCTTCTCCGACAACGGCTATCCCGGCAACGACGGCGGCCAGAACGCGGGCGGCCAGAGCTGGCAGGGGAAGAACGACGGCGGCTCGGGCTGGCTCGGAGGCGACACGGCCGCGAAGCCGGTCGGCGCGATCATCGTCGCGAACCCGATCGACCTCGACACGATCACGTCGATCAGCCTCTTCCGCAGCTGTGCCGGTCACGACTACAGCGGCATCGACGCGCAGGGCAAGCGCGAGACCGACCGCTCGATGAAGCACTACGTCAACAGCTCGATCGCCGCCGGCGACGCGGACGCGCTGCACGGGTACGCGCCGTTCGCGGGCACGGTGACGACTCAGCCCGAGACGGACCCGATCGGCCAGCAGGTCTGGGTCACCTCGAAGTCCGGCTGGGCGCTCGTCTTCTTCCACGGCGACCCGCTCGTCAAGCCGGGCACGAAGGTGAAGGCCGGTCAGCCGGTCGTCGCGTGGCCGGCGAAGAACATCTTCGACTACTTCAAGGCGGCGGGCCGCTACCCGCCGACGATCACCACCGTGGACGTCGCCTTCCGGAACGGCGCGACCGTCGACTCGTTCCTGCTCCACATGGCGCCGAAGGTCGCGGCGATGTGGGCGGCCAAGGGCTTCACGCCGGCGAACTCGATCGTCTCGCAGCAGGCGCGGGACGCGGCGCCGTGCAACGGCGTCTACGACTGGAACAACCAGTCGAACTTCGTCAGCGCGACCGGCTGAACAGGCGCGAGAGCAGCCCGCGCTTCTCGGGCTGAGGCGGGGGCTCCGGCTGCTGCGCGGACTCCGGCTCCGGGACCATCGTGCGGGGGACGGCGTGGCGCTCGCGCTGGGCGCGGATCGCCGCGTTCATCTCCTCGAGATGCGACTCCTCGGGCATCGACGCGGGTTACGACGCGCCCGGTTAGGCTCCTCCCGATGTGCTTCGAGCTCGACTCGGAGCCGCCGGTCCCGCGGATCGCCGGCGCCGCCGTCTCCCACGACGACCTCGTCCTCCACGCCGAGGACGGGAACCGCTTCGCGGCATTCGCGGCGACCGCCGAAGGGCCGACCGACGTCGGCGTCGTGATCCTCCCGGACGTCCGCGGCCTCTACCGCTTCTACGAGGAGCTGGCCCTCCGCTTCGCGGAGCGCGGCTACACCGCGATCGCCTTCGACTACTTCGGCCGGACGGCGGGCGTCGAGAAGCGGCCCGACGACTGGGAGTACATGCCGCACGTCCAGCAGACGAACCAGGGGACGATCCAGCTCGACGTCGGCGCCTGCGTCAACCACCTCCGCGCGCTCGACTGCTCGTCCTTGTTCGCGGTCGGCTTCTGCTTCGGCGGCAGCGCCGCCTGGGCCTCGACCGCGTACGAGCACGGCCTGAACGGCGCGGTCGGGTTCTATGGGCGGCCGGCGCGGGCGCTCGAGTTCGTGCCGCGCATGAAGGCGCCGATCCTCGCTCTGCAGGCCGGCGACGACGCGAACATCTCCCACGAGGACAACCTCGGGCTCGAGCGCGCGCTGCGCGAGGCGGGCGTCGAGCACGAGCTCGTCGAGTACCCGGGCGCGCCGCACAGCTTCTTCGACCGCAAGCAGGAGCAGTTCGCCGACGCGTCCGAGGACGCGTGGCGTCGCACGCTCGAATTCGTCGAGCGCCACCGCTAGGACGTTTCGCGCCCGCGTGCCCCGGTAGGCAACGGGCATGCTCGACTCCTTCCGCGGCCTCCTCTGGGCGCGTCGCCGCCAACCGGGCGACGTGCGCTACTGGGTGGAGCTCGCCCACGAGCGCTTCCAGCCGGACGACCTGCTCCGCCAGGCGGTCGAGGCGGAGGAGGCCGGCTTCGACGGGATCACGTGCTCCGACCACCTCGCCCCGTGGTGGACGGACGAGACCGCGCCGACGTCGTCCGGGAACGCGTGGGTCTGGCTCGGCGCCGCCGCGCACGCGACGAAGCGACCGGCCCTCGGCGCCGGCGTCACCGGCCTGATCCACCGCTACAACCCGGTCGTCGTCGCGCAGCAGGTTGCGACGCTGGAGTCGCTCGCGCCCGGCCGCGCCTTCCTCGGCGTCGGCTCGAGCGAGGCGATGAACGAGGTGCCGGCCGGGCTCGAGTGGCCGAGCACCGGCGAGCAGCTCGCGCGCACCGAGGAGGCCCTGACGATCGTGACGCGCCTCCTCGACGGCGAGACCGTCGACTTCGACGGACGCTTCTTCCACGCCCGCGCCGCGAAGCTCTACGTCCGTCCGCCGCGGCGCCCGCCCGTCTACATGTCTGCGTTCCACGAGGGCGCGGCCGAGGTCGCGGGCCGTCTCGCCGACGGGATCTGGACGCTCGCAGACCCGAGCAAGGCGCCGAAGGTCATCCAGGCGTACCGCCGCTCGTGCGAGCAGGCGGGTCGCGAACCGGGCGAGGTGATCCTCCAGGCCGTCTTCTCCTGGGCGCCGGACGACGAGACCGCGCTCGAGCACTCGCGCGAGTGGAAGGGGACGATGGTCGACGCGCACTACACCGACGACGTCCACGACCCGGCGCAGGTCTACCGCAACGGCGAGGAGCAGGTGCCGGACGCGATGTTCAAGGCGCAGGTCATCGTCTCGTCCGACCCGCAGGCGCACGTGCAGCGGATCCGGATGCTCGAGAAGCTCGGCGCGACGACGATCGTGCTGATGAACGTCTCCGGCGCCGACCCGCACGAGGCGCTGCGCGTCTACGGCCGCGACGTGCTCCCGGCGCTTCGTTCCTAGCTCGCGTTTGCGACCTGGCGCCCCC
>JAFAIV010000258.1 GCA_019236545.1 Actinomycetota bacterium
TCGCTCCGCTTCGGGACGCTGATGCGTGAGAAGGGCCAGGCGTCAGGGGCGCTCCAGGTCTTCGCGAACACCGAGGTCGAGGGGATCGACGTCGAGGGCGGCCGCGTCAGCCGCGTCCGCACGAGCCGCGGCACGGTCGAGGCGGACATCGTCGTGATCGCGTGCGGCGTCTGGAGCTCGCGGATCGCGCGCATGGCCGGCGCCTCGATCCCGCTCACGCCGGCCGTCCACCAGATGATCGACGTCGGCCCGGTGCCGCGGTTCCTCTCCTCGAAGACCGCGGTCGATTTCCCGATCGTCCGGGACATGGACACGAACATGTACGAGCGCCAGGACGGCCAGGGCCTCGAGGTCGGATCGTACGCCCACCGCCCGATCCTCCACGAGCCGGACGAGATCCCGTCGATCGAGGAGGCGTCGCTCACGCCGACCGAGCTGCCGTTCACGCAAGAGGACTTCGAGCTCCAGCTCGAGCACGCACTGCAGCTCGTCCCGGAGGTGCTCGGCGACGAGTCGGTGGGGATCAAGTACGCGATCAACGGCCTCCTCTCGCTCACGCCGGACGGCCTGCCGATCCTCGGCGAGACGCCGGAGGTGAAGGGCCTCTGGTCGGCCGCCGCGGTCTGGGTCAAGGAAGGCCCCGGCGTCGGCAAGTCGGTCGCGGAGTGGATCGTCCACGGCGAGCCCGAGATCGACCTCCAGTCCTCCGACATCGCGCGCTTCTACCCGGAGCAGCGCACGCCGGAGCACGTGAAGGGCCGCGCCGCCGAGGGCTTCAACAAGACGTATGGCATCGTCCACCCGAGCGAGCAGTGGGAGTCGAACCGGCGCGTCCGGATGTCGCCGTTCTACGAGCGGGAGCAGCAGCTCGGCGCCGTCTTCTACGAGGCGGCGGCGTGGGAGCGGCCGCACTGGTACGAGTCGAACGCGCCGCTCGTCGAGAAGTACGGCGTCGCGACGCGCGAGCACGAGTGGGACGCGCGCTGGTGGTCGCCGATCATCAACGCGGAGCACCTGGCGATGCGCGACGGCGCGGCGATGTTCGACCTGACCGCGTTCTGCATCTTCGACGTCGTCGGGCCGGGCGCGCTCGAGGCCGTCCAGCAGGTGGCCGTGCGCCAGATGGACGTCGCGGTCGGCCGCAACGTCTACACGCCGGTCCTCTCCCCGAAGGGCGGCTTCAAGAGCGACCTGACGATCATGCGCATGGCCGACGACCGCTTCCGCGTCGTCACCGGCGGCGCGCACGGGATGGCCGACATGAAGTGGTTCCGCGACCACGTCCCCGCCGACGGCGAGACCCGGATCGAGGACCACACCTCGTCCATGACGACGATCGGCCTCTGGGGGCCGCGCGCCCGCGACATCCTCGCTTCGCTCACGAGCGACGACGCCTCGAACGAGGGCTTCCCGTTCGCCACGTTCAAGACCGTGTCGGTCGACGGCCTCGACGTGCTCGCGTCGCGGATCTCCTACGTCGGCGACCTCGGCTGGGAGCTCTACGTCCCGATGACGGACGGGCTGAGGCTCTGGGACGCGGTCTGGGAGGCCGGCCGCCCGCACGGGCTCGTCCCCGCCGGAATTGGCGTCTACGGCACGACCGGCCGGCTCGAGAAGTGCTATCGCGCGTTCGGCGCCGAGCTCGACGCGGACTACACCGTCGTCGAGGCCGACATGGCCTGGGGCAAGGTCAAGGAGCAGGACTTCGTCGGCAAGGAGGCATACATCGCGCACCGCGAGTCCGAGCCGGTCGCCCTCCTCTGCGCGCTCACCGTCGACGACCACACGTCTAAGAGCGGCGTCAAGCGCTACATGCTCGGCCGCGAGCCGATCCTGTCCCGCGACGGGAAGCCGCTCACCGACGCGAAGGGCCGCCGCTCGTACGTCACGTCCGCGGGCGCGGCGCCGTCGGTCGGCAGGCACGTCCTGATGGCGTACCTCCCGCCCGAGCACGCGCGCGCAGGCGAGGAGCTGCTCGTCGAGTACATGGGCGAGCGCTACCCGGTCACCGTCGCGGTCGCCGGCTCGGCGCCGATCTTCGACCCGGAGAACTCCCGCATCAGGGCATGAGGATCCTCGTCTGCGTCAAGCGCGTGCCGCTGACCGGCGGGCGCATCGTCCTCACCGAGGACGAGC
>JAFAIV010000131.1 GCA_019236545.1 Actinomycetota bacterium
GCGCCGCTGTCGCGAGGATGAGGACGCCGGCCAGCAGAAGCAGTCTCCGCATGCCTCGATCGTACGCCGCGCTCAGGCCGACAGGAGCGCCTTCAGCCGCAGCGCGTTCCGCGGCGCGAAGCCCTCCCAGTCGTTGTTGAAGTACGCTAACACTTCGTGCGTCGCGCTCCAGCCGCGGATCCGGTCGGCCCACTCGCGCAGCTCGCCCTCGCCGTAGTTGCCGCGCCGGCCGCGCGTGCCGCCGTGGAAGCGAACGAACGTCCAATCGGCCGTGAGCTCGTGCGTCTGGAACCAGTTCACCTGCGGGCGGTCGCCGATGACGAGCGCGACGCCGTGCTCACGGAGCAGCGCGGTGGTCTCCGGCCCGAGCCAGGACGGGTCACGGAACTCGAAGCAGTGGCGCAGGCCGCGCGGGAGCTGCGCGAGCGCGGCGGCGAGCCGGTCGTGGTCGGCGCGGAACGTCGGCGGAAGCTGCCAGAGGAGCGGCCCGAGCTTCGGCGAGCGCAGCAGCGGCTCGATCCGCTCGAGGAAGGCCTCGAGTCCCGGGCCGAGGTCGCGGAGCCGCTTCACGTGCGTCAGGTAACGCGACGCCTTGACCGCGAACGTGAATCCGTCGGGCGTCTGCTCGACCCAGTGGGCGACCGCGTCCACGCGTGGCAGGCGGTAGAAGGTCGCGTTGACCTCGACGGTGTCGAAGCTCTCGGCATAGACCTCGAGCCAGCGGCGGGCCGGGCAGCGCGGCGGGTAGAAGACCCCGTTGCGCCAGTGGGCGTAGTTCCAGCCGGAGCAGCCTATGCGGACAGGGCGCCGGCGATCCTCGCGCACAGCTCCCTGGTTCCCGCGGCGACGACCCGCGAACGCGGCTCGAGGTCGAGCGGCGCGGCGGTGAACGGCTCCGCCGAGTCGAAGAGCTCGATCGGGATCCCGACCTCGCGGACGAGGAGCTGGGCGGCGGCGATGTCGACCGAGCGGGCGCCCTTGAGCGAGACGACGGCGTCCATCCGGCCGGCGGCGAGGTGGCAGAGCGAGAGCGCGAGCGAGCCCATCGTCCGCAGGCGATACGCGAGCCCCTCGACCTTCGGCGCGTCTCGGGCGATCAGGTTCGTCCGCGTCGCCTCGAAGCCGAGGATCTCGATCTGGTCCTTCGGCAGCACCGCGCCGAGCGGCGCGCCGTCGAGCCAGGCGCCGGCACCGCGACGGGCCGTCCACTCCTCGCCGGAGCCGAAGTCGTAGACGTAGCCGAAGTCGACGTCGCCCATCGTCTCGCCGCTCGCGACCGCGATCGAGACGGCGAAGAACGGGATGCCGCGCTTCGCGTTGAGGGAGCCGTCGATCGGGTCGACGACGAGCACCGTCGGGCCGTCGCCGAACCGGCCGACCTCCTCGGAGAGGATCGTCACGTCGAGGTCGCGGAATCGAGCCAGGATCGCGTCCTCCGCGGCCTTGTCCACGGCGGTCGTCTCGTCGCCGCCGAGGCCCTCGCCGACGACCGGCTCGCGCTCGACCCGCGTCGGCAGCTCCGCCAGCACGCCGCGGACGTCCGCGACGGCGGCACGGCACAGCTCGAGCCAGTCCACGTCAGTCAAGCGGCAGGAGCAGCAGGCCGGAGGTGAGCTTGGGGTAGAAGAACGTGCTCTTTTGCGGCATGACCTCGCCGCGCTGCGCGACCTCCCACACGTCCTCGATGCGGGTCGGCCGGAGCAGGAAGGCGGCCTCGGCCTCGCCGCGGTCGACTGCGGCGACGGCCTCGCTCGCGTAGGGCGTGTAGGTGACGCCGGACGGCTGGAGGCGGTCGACGACGACCGGGTCGAGCTCGTCGGACTCGAGCAGCTCGTAGCGGCCGTCGCGGTAGAGGACAGGTCCGGGAAGGACATCACCCGGAGGATCGATCGCGGTCCCCTCGGCCCCGTTCACGTGCTCGGCGAGCCGGTGGGTCGGGAAGATCGTCAGCCCCTCCTGGTCGGTCGGGACGATGACGACGAGCAGCCACGCCGACTCCTCCGTCCCGTCCTCGGCGTGGAAGGCGAGCGTCGTCTCGTAGCGGTGGTGGCCATCTGCGATCAGGAGCTGCGCGTCGCGGAGCTCCTCGGTGAGCGCATCGCCGAACTCGGCACCGAGCCGCCAGAGCTGCGAGCGGACGCCGCTCTCGTCGGCGGTGAGGTCCGGCTCGCCGAGGCCTTCGACCTCGATCGTGCCGTCCCAGAGGAGGAAGATCGGCTCGAGGTGCGTCCGCGTCGCGCGGAGCAGGCGCAGGCGGCCCTCCTTCGGGCCCGCGTGCGTGCGCTCGTGCGGGAGGACGACGCGGTTCTCGTACGGCTCGGCGCGCAGCGCGGCGACGAAGCCCTCGCGCGTTCGCTCGACGCCGTCGGGGCCGGTGTAGTCCTGCTGCAGCCACCAGTAGGACGGCGCCTCCTCGCGCACGAGCACGCCGGCGTCGCGCCACTCCGCGAGGTCCCGCGCGGCCTGCTCCTCGTCGTCGGGCAGCGTCAGGTTGACGACGTTGTGCCGGCTTCGTCCGCGGAGGAGCTCGCGCTGGTCCGGCGAGACCACGTCGTACGGAGGCGCGACGAGCGCCTCCAGAGGTCCTGCGACGCCCTCGTCGTAGCGGAGAGCGCGGAATGGCCGTATCTGCGCCACGGGACCGACCGTAGCAACCGCCACGACTCGCGCGCTGCACGTTGTCCCAATGGATACGCGACGCCCCAGGCGAGGGCCGACACGCGCGCGGCGGAGCGTCCGCCGGAGCGCGCGGCGCGGCCCGCGTGGACGGCGGCGGCGCGGCCCTGGACGACCGTCGCCCGCGGCGACGAGCGGAGCACGACGATCCGCTGCGACGGGACGACGGCGGTCACCTGGCCCACGTCGACGCGCCGGACGCGGTGGCGGCCGGTACGGACGAGGAGCACCTCGGCGGCGCGGTGGTCGTTCTCCGCCTGCACGTCCTCGACCACGCCGCGGACGCCGCCGGTCGTCGCGAACCCGACGCAGTTCGCGAGCCAGTAGCGGGTCACGGGGCTGGAGGCGGGGAAGCTCCGGCTCTGCCGCAATGCGACAGCCATCGCCTCTCGGTCCCCGTTGCGGATGTGGTCGAAACGC
>JAFAIV010000331.1 GCA_019236545.1 Actinomycetota bacterium
CCTCGCGCACGCCCTGGGCCGCGAGCGCCTCGATCTCCGCGAGGATCTCGCCCGGCCGGCGCGAGACCTCCTTGCCGCGCACGGCGGGGACGATGCAGTAGGCGCAGACGGAGTTGCAGCCCATCGAGATCTGAACCCAGGCCTGGAAGCGCCGCTCGCGGTGGGTCGGGAGCTGCGCGGCGAAGCGGCGCTCCTCGGCGATCCCCCACGCTCCGCGCTCCATCCCGAGCCCGCCGGCGCCGAGCCAGTCGGCGAGGTGCGAGATCGTGCCGGGCCCGAACGCGACGTCGACGTCCGGGTAGAGCCCGAACAGCCGCTCGCGCTGCGCCTCGGCGTAGCAGCCGCCGACGGCGATCACGGTGCCCGGCCGCTCGCGCTTCCGTGCCGCCGCCTCCCCCATGTACGCCGCGAACTTCGTGTCCGGCTTCTCGCGGATCGTGCAGGTGTTGAAGACGATCACGTCCGCCTCGTCCTGCGAGGTCGCCTCGCCGAGGCCGAGCTCCTCGAGCATGCCCTTGATCCGCTCGCTGTCGTGAGCGTTCATCTGGCAGCCGAACGTCGTGACGTGGTACCGGCGCATCCGCGTCAGGGTACCGCCGCCGTCCGGTAGGAATGGGTCGTGCTCGCGGTTCTCGGAGGCCTAGGCGCGGCGCTCGCCTGGGCGACCGGGACGCTCGCGGCGGCGCGCGCCAGCCGGCTCGTCGGGCCGCGGCTCGTCCTCGCATGGGTGATGCTCGTCGGCCTCGTCGTCGTCGCACCGTTCACGGCGGTCGCGGGCGTCCCGCACGGCGTCGGTGTCGGCGAGGCTGCCTGGCTGATCGTCTCCGGCCTCGCGAACATCGTCGGGCTGCTGCTCGTCTACCGCGCGATGCGAATCGGCAAGGTCTCGATCGTCTCGCCGATCACGTCGACGGAGGGCGCGATCGCGGCGCTGCTCGCGGTGCTTCAGGGCGAGCGCCTCGGAGCGGCGAGCGCGGTGCTGCTCGGAGTGATCGTCCTGGGCGTGGTGCTCGCGAGCCGCGGGGAGGATCCCGAGGCGGAGGGCGCGCACCCGCTGCGGGCGAGCCTCTATGCCGGCTGCGCGGCGCTGTCCTTCGGCGTCGGCCTCTTCTCGACGGGGCACGTCAGCGCGAGCCTGCCTCTCGCCTGGGCGGTGCTCCCGCCGCGGCTGATCGGCGTCGTCGCGGTGACGCTGCCACTGCTCGCCCGTGGGCGGCTCCGGATCGAGGGGCCGGCGATGCCGTACGTCCTGCTCTCCGGGCTCTGCGAGGTCGCCGGCTTCACGAGCTACGCGGTCGGGTCGCGCCACGGGATCGCCATCGCCGCCGTCCTCGCCTCGCAGTTCGCCGCGTTCGTCGCGGTCGGGTCGTTCGTGCTCCTGCACGAGCGCCTGGGGCCGTCGCAGATCGCCGGGATCGCGACCATCGTCGTGGCCGTCGCCACGCTGACGGCGCTCCGCGCCTAAGCGGCCTGGATCGGCGAGTCGTCCGTCGCCGGCTCCGGCGCGGGCGTCTCCGCCAGCGGGGCCGTGGTCGCGGCGTGGTTGCGGGCGACGTCCACGGCGCGGCTCTCCCGGATGACGGTGACCTTCACCTGGCCGGGATACTCGAGCCTGTCCTCGATCTCGCGCGCGATCTCGTGCGAGAGGAGGGCGGCCTCGTCGTCGTCGATCTCCGCCGGGCTGACGATGACCCGGATCTCGCGGCCGGCCTGGAGCGCGTAGACCTTCTCGACGCCACGTTTCGACGCTGCGAGCTCCTCGAGCGACTCGAGGCGCTTGATGTAGTGCTCGAGGCTCTCGCCACGCGCGCCGGGGCGGCTCGCGCTGATCGCGTCGGCCGCGATCAGCAGCACGGCCTCGACCGTCTGCGGCTGAACCTCGTAATGGTGCGCCTCGACCGCGTGGACGACGCCCTGCGCCTCGCCGTAGCGCCGCGCGAGCTGCGCCGAGATGAGCGCGTGCGAGCCCTCGACCTCGTGCGTCATCGCCTTGCCGATGTCGTGGAGCATCGCGGCGCGCTTCGCCGTCTTCACGCTCGCGCCGAGCTCGGTCGCCATGATCCCGGCCAGGTGGACGACCTCGAGCGTGTGCTTGAGGACGTTCTGGCCGTAGCTCGTGCGGTAGCGGAGGCGGCCGAGGATGCGGACGAGCTCCTCGTGGAACGGGCCGCAGTTCGCCTCGAAGACGGCCTGCTCGCCGGCCTGGCGGACGACCTCCTCGATCTCCGCCTTCGACTGGTAGTAGGTCTCCTCGATCCGCGCCGGGTGGATGCGGCCGTCCTCGATCAGCTTCGTCAGGGTCAGGCGCGCGATCTCGCGGCGGAGGCCATCGAACGAGGAGAGGACGACGGCGTGCGGGGTGTCGTCGATGATGAAGTCGACGCCCGTGAGGTGCTCGAGGGCGCGGATGTTCCGGCCCTCCCGGCCGATGATCCGGCCCTTCATGTCGTCGGACGAGAGCTCGATGACCGTCACGGTGGTCTCGGCCGCGTGGCTCGCGGCGACGCGCTGGAGGGCGTCCGCGACGAGGTTGCGGGCGCGCCGCTTCGCCTCGCCGCGGGCCTCCTCCTCGAGCATCCGAACGCGCCGCGCGAGCTCGTGGCGGGCGAGCTCCTCCCCGCGCTCGAGCAGGTGCGCCTTCGCCTCCTGCTGTGTCATCGCCGCGATCCGCTCCAGGTGCGCCTGCTCGCGGTGCTTGAGCTCCTTCAGCTCGTCCTGGAGCTGCTTGAGGTGCGTCTCGCGGTCGCCGAGGCCCTGCTCGCGGCGGGTGAGCTCGGTCAGCTTCTGCTCGATCTCGCCCTCCTTGGCGAGGACGCGCTCCTCGATCTTGATCACCTGCGCGCGGCGGTCGGCGAGCTCGGCGTCGATCTCGCTGCGGAGCTTGACCGCCTGCTCGCGCGCCTCGATCTGCGCCTCGCGGCGGACGGCGTCGGCCTCGCGCTCGGCGTCCTCGATCAGCTGGTTGCGGATGTGCCGCGCCTTGCGCACGCCGGTCGTGCCGAAGGTCGAGACCGCGAGGAGTGCCAGAGCCACCCCGACGGCGATCCCGATGGCGACTCCGATCACGATCAGCACTCGCGTACCTCTCCGCTCGGTCGTTCCGGCGCCGCAAGCGGCGCCCTGCACCAGGCGTCGAGCCGGCGAGCCGGCCTCTCCCGAAGTCCTCCGTGCGGGCGCGTGGCGCGCCCGGGCGACCGCGCCTTACCCTCGGCGCGGCCTCGCTGCGGTCGGTCCTGTGACGGGTCTCACGAGCGGATTCAGGTCGGATCGGTTTCGGGAAAAACTCGGTTTGCAGGCAAAACGTCGGTGAGTCCCGGATCGTAGCCCGATCAGGGCGAGTCTGCAAACGGCGCGAGGTCGGCGATCGTCTCAGGGTCGAAACCACGCGCCGCCAGGCGGCGCAGCGCGCGAGCGTCCGCCGCGCCGCTCAGCTGCCGCTTCGCCCGCTCCCGCTCCGGCTCGAGCGCGGCCAGGGCAGCCTCGACCTCCTCCGCAGAGACGGCCTCCCGCTCGAGGTCGGCCTTGATGGCGGCGTCGCCGTATCCGCGGTCGGCGAGCACGCGCGCCCTCGAGCGGGCGACGCGCGCGTCGTCGACGAGTCCCGCGCCCTCGAGCGCCGCGAGCGCCTGCTCCCTCGCGGCCTCGGGCGTGCCCGCGCGCGCGAGCCGCTCGTCGAGGGCGCGCCGCGACCGGTCGCGCGCGGCGAGCGCGCGGGTGGCGCGCGTGAGTGCCCGCGAGCGGCGCAGCTCTCGCGCGAGCGCCCGCGCCGTCTCTCGGTCGAGCGGCCGCCCGACCGAGAGACCGGCGCGGACGACCGCCTCCACCGGGACGGAGCGCCACGGCGCTCCGTCCAGCTCGACCTCGACCCGTCCGCGGCGCCGCTCGCGCAGCGCCGTGACGACCGCCGTCGCTACTCCTCGCCGGCTCCGGCCTCGGCCGCCGCGAGCGCCTCTGCGGCCACCTCGGCCTTGCCGTTCCTCTCGCCGTCCTCGAGCATCGGCAGCAGCCGGGCCGAGACGATCTGCTCGGGGCCGAGCTCCGCCTGGATCGCGTGCAGGATCTGCTGCGTCACGTCCGGGTGCTCGCGCAGGAACGCGGTCGCGTTCTGGCGGCCCTGGCCGAGGCGCTCGTCGGCGAAGCTGAAGTAGGAGCCCGACTTCGCGACCACCTTCCGCTCGAGCGCCGCGTCGAGCACGGTGCCCTCCCAGGAGATGCCGGAGCCGTAGATGATGTCGAACTCCGCCTGCTTGAACGGCGGCGCGACCTTGTTCTTGACCACCTTGACGCGGACGCGGTTCCCGATCGCCTCGACGCCTTCCTTCAGCGTCTCGATGCGGCGGATGTCGAGGCGCACGGACGAGTAGAACTTGAGCGCCCGGCCGCCCGGGGTCGTCTCCGGGTTGCCGAACATGACGCCGATCTTCTCGCGGAGCTGGTTCGTGAAGAGGCAGATCGTGTCGGTCCGGTTGAGCGTGCCGGCGAGCTTGCGCAGCGCCTGCGACATCAGGCGCGCCTGGAGTCCGACGTGGCTGTCGCCCATCTCGCCCTCGATCTCGGCCTTCGGCGTCAGCGCGGCGACCGAGTCGACCGCGACGACGTCGAGCGCGCCGGAGCGGATCAGGAGCTCCGCGATCTCGAGCGCCTGCTCGCCCGTGTCGGGCTGGGAGACGAGCAGATTGTCGATGTCGACGCCGATCCGCTTCGCGTAGGTCGGGTCCATCGCGTGCTCGGCGTCGATGAAGGCGCAGATGCCGCCGCGGCGTTGCGCCTCGGCGATCACGTGGTAGACGAGGGTCGTCTTGCCGGACGACTCCGGGCCGAAGACCTCGACGATGCGGCCCCGCGGGAGCCCGCCGATGCCGAGCGCGAGGTCGAGCGCGAGCGAGCCGGTCGACACCGCCCCGATCGAGACGGCCGCGCGGTCGCTCATCTTCATGACCGAGCCCTTGCCGAACTGGCGCTCGATCTGACCGAGCGCGACGTCGAGTGCTTCCTGCCTGTCCACCGTCTACTGACCTCCTAGTGCGACCGTCTCGAGAACCTCGTACTGGGCCCCGCTCGGCCGCAGTCGTGACAGATAAGCAGCCGCGTCGGACGGAACGAACGTTCGTACCGGCGGCGGATCGAGCCGCAGGCCCGGGCGCTCGCGGAAGCGCGCGACCGTGACGTGCGGCAGCCAGGGACGGCCTTCCCGGCGGTAGGCGCCGAGCCGCTCCAGGCGCTCCTGGACGTCCTCGGCGAGCGCTGCCGCACGGCCTCCCTCGTCGGCGAGCACGAGCATCCCGACGCTGCGGGTCTCGCGGTAGCGCTCGACGCCGAGCCGGATGCCGCCGGCGCCTGCGGCGGCGACGCGCAGGACGTCGACGATGCCTGGAACCTCCCCCGCGGGTCGGGAGCCGAGAAAGGCGAGCGTGACGTGGAGGTGCTCGCGCGGGCCGAGGCGCACTCCGCGGAGCCGCGTCTGCCACGCGACCACGGCGTCGAGGACCTCGTCGGGGAGCCGCAGCGCGAGGAAGAGCCGGAGCCGTTCATCGCCGCCCACGCTACCCGGGTCTTTCACACGTCTTCGTCGAGGCTTCGTGTCAGAACGCGGCGGACGAGGTGGAGCGCCATCGCCACCGAGCGGGCGCGGATCGAGGCCCGGTCGCCCGGGAAGGAGAGCTCGCGCCCGCGGCCGCCCTCGGGCCCCTCGGCGTGGACGTAGACGAGGCCGACGGGCTTCTCCGGGGTGCCGCCGCCGGGGCCGGCGACGCCCGTCACGGAGACCGCGACGTCGGTGCCGAGCCGCTCTCTCGCGCCCTTCGCCATCGCCTCTGCGACCTCGGCGGAGACGGCGCCGTGGGCCGCCAGGAGCTCCTCCGGGACACCGAGCTCGCGCGTCTTGACCTCGTTCCCGTAGGAGACGACCCCGCCGAGGAAGGCGTCGCTCGAACCGGGGACAGATGTCACTCGGGCGGCGACGAGGCCGCCGGTGCACGACTCAGCCGTGGCCAGCGTCCAGCCCCGCGCCCGCAGCAGCTGGAGGACGTGCTCCTCGATCGGGCGCTCGTCGCGGCCGTAGATCCAGCGGTCGAGCCGGGAGGAGAGCTCGGCCTCGAGCGCATCCGCGCGGGCCTCAGCCCCCTGCTCGACGACGAGGTCGACGTGGATCTCGAAGTCCCGCGCGCAGATCGTCGCCTCCACCCCGTCGCCGTCCCCGCCCGCGTCGTCGAGCGCCCGCGCGACCGCCGACTCGCTGACGCCGAACAGCCGCAGCGCCCGCCGTCCGGGCGCATGTGTGCGCGCGAGCAGCTCGCGCATCGGGTCGCTCTCGAGCGCGCCCGGCCAGAGCCGCTGCAGCTCGCTCGGCGGCCCCGGGAGGACGACGACCACGCAGCCGCTGGGCGCACGCAGGACGAGGCCGGGCGCGGTGCCGGCGAGGCCGATGACGACCGACCCCTCCGGCCGCGTCGCCTGCTTCGTCACGCCCGGCGCGAAGTCCGCGTACGGCCGGTTCAGGCGCTCCGCCGCGGCGCGCGAGACCGCCTCGATCCGCCCCTCCAGCTCCGCGTCGACGAACAACCCCACGCCTGCCGCCTGCGCGACGAGCTCGACCGTGCGGTCGTCGTGCGTCGGTCCGAGCCCGCCGGAGACGAGCAGCGCATCCGCCTCCAGGCCCTCCCGCAGCACCGCCTCGAGCTCGGCCGGCGCGTCGCCGACGATCGTGATCCGCGCCGGCTCGAGCCCGTGCGAGAGCGTCTCGCGCGCGAGGAACGGCCCGTTGAGGTCGCTGCGCTCGCCCCGGACGAGCTCGCTGCCCGTCGCGACGACGACGGCGCGAGGCCGGCTCAACCGGCGAGGCGGGTCGTGCGCGACGGCGTCACGAGCACGCGCAGGTTCCGCGCCGCCGGCAGCGAGACCGGCCGTCCGCCGAGCGTGATCCGCAGCAGGCCCGGGTCGCGGGCGAAGAGGTAGAAGCGCCTTCCCGTCAGCGTCTGCCGCGAGCCGCCCTCGATCGTCCCCTGGAGCAGCAGCGGCCCCGACGCCTCTCCCTGGCGGATGACGACGTAGCTGCCCTTCCCCACGCCGACGAGCGTGAGCGCGGCCGGCGCGGCGACGCGCGGCGTGGACGCCGGCGTGGAGGTCGGCGAGCTGCCGCCGAACTTCCACGCGACGATCACGAGCGCGGCGAGCACCGCGATCCCGAGGAGCGCCAGGAGCACGCCTCGGCGCTCGACCGTCCGCTGCCGGACCCGCGGGCGCTGCCGCTGCAGGAGCGGCTCGTCCGCCAGCCCCAGCGCGAAGCGGGACGTGTACTCGTCGACGTACAGCTGCCCGTCGAGGCCGAGATGGTCGGCGTAGGTACGCAGGAAGCCCTTGATGTACGTGTCGCCCGGGAGGATCGAGAACTCCTCGTCCTCGAGCGCGCGCAGGTACTTCGCGCGGATCTTCGTGGCGAGCTCGAGCTCCGGGTACCCGAGCCCCTGGCGCACGCGCGCCTCCCGGAGCGAGTTCCCGATCTCGAACACGCGACCCAGCTTAAGGGGTCAATGCTCGAGCCGCAGCAGGAGCTCGTAGACCCCGACGGCGATCGTCGAGGACGCGACGACCGAGAGGCCGGCGACCGCGAGGACCTTCCCCGCGCGGATCCAGCCGGCGCCGCCGACGCGCTCGAGGCGCCGCGCGATCGCTCCTCGCGCGCCGCGCGCGAAGAGCAGCGCGGCCACGCCGAGCAGGAAGCCGACGGGGATCGCATACGCGGCGTCGACGAGGCCGGCGCCCGGCACGCGGCGCGTCGCCCAGATCGCGGCCGGCACCGCGAGCACCGCGAGGGCGCCGCAGACGACGGATGCGAAGGCGCGCGGGTTACTGCTTGACGTAGGGCTGGCCATCCGCTGCGGGCGGGATCGAGCGTCCGATGACTCCCGCGACCGCGATCAACGTCAGTGCGTACGGAAGCGCCTGGAAGAGCACGGCGTAGCTGCTCCAGGACGGGATCGTCCCCAGGCGCTGCGCGAGCGCGCTGGAGAAGCCGAACAGGCAGCAGGCGCCGAACGCCGGGATCGGCCGCCACTTGCCGAAGATCATCGCCGCGAGCGCGATGAAGCCGCGCCCCTCGGTCATGTTCTGGTTGAACGAGTGCACGAACCCGATCGAGAGGTACGCCCCGCCCATCGCGGAGAGCATCCCGCCGAAGACGACGGAGATGTACCGCGTCCTGAAGACGGAGATGCCGACCGTGTCGGCGGCCCGCGGGTGCTCCCCGACCGAGCGCAGGCGCAGGCCCGCGGCCGTCCGGAAGAGGAAGAAGTACGCGAGGATCACGATCGCGAACGAGAGCCAGATCATCAGGTTCAGGTCGCCGAACGCCTGCGAGAAGAAGTTCGAGCCGCGCGAGATCACGACGTCGGGGATCGACTCGCCCTTGAGCCAGTTGCCGTTCGACAGGTCGGGCGTGCCGTTCGAGCCGTAGATGTCGATGAACAGGTAGCCGGTGATCCCGAGCGCGAGGAAGTTGATCGCCGTGCCGCCGACGATCTGGTCCGACCGCAGGTGGATCGCGAAGAACGCGTAGACGAGCGCGAGCGCGCCGCCGGCCCCCATCGCGATCAGCAGGCCGAGGAGCCAGTTCCCCGTCGTCGCCGCGCCCCAGATCCCGAAGAACGCGCCCGTCAGCATCATTCCCTCGAGACCGATGTTCACGACGCCGCTGCGCTCCGAGAAGACGCCGCCGAGCGCCGCGTACGTCAGGGGCGTGGCGTAGACGAGCATCGACGCGATCAGTGCCGACCAGACGATCGCCACCTCGAGGTTCGAGCGGGCCGCCTGCGCGGCGAGGACGGCGAGCGCGAAGCCGAGGACGCCGGAGACGATCGCGCCCCAGCCGATCCGCTTCTCCCCCTGGCGGATCGTCCAGACGCCAGCAGCGACCGCGACCGCCGCGACGATCGCGGGCCAGACGAGCTGCGTCGTCTCGACCGGCGGCAGGGCGATCCAGAACGCGAAGACGCCGAGGAAGATCCCGGCCGCGCCGACCCAGCGCGGGTTGACGCTCCGGATCGCGTCCACGGTGGGCGCGGCGGCCGTCACCGCATCACCGCCGCCTGCGCGGCGAGGGCGTGCCGCCGCAGCTTGATCTTCTTCCGCTGGTTCCAGAACCAGAGCACGAGCACGTCGGCGCCGACGAAGAGGACGACGAGGCCCTGGATGATCAGCGTCAGGTTCCCGGCGAGGTCGGGCCGGAAGATCGTCGGGTCGAGGTGCCGCGTCGAGGTGCCGTTGACGAGCGCGGCGAAGAGCAGCGACGAGAAGAAGACGCCGACCGCGGTGTTCCGGCCGAGCAGCGCGACCGCGATCCCCGTGAAGCCGATCGACGACGCCTGGATGTCGTTGACGTCGATGTGGAACTCCCAGCCGAGCACGTCGATCGCGCCGGCGAGGCCCGCGAACATCCCGGAGATCGCGAGCGCGGTGAAGTAGTTCCGCGCCACCCGGATGCCGCCGTAGCGCGCCGCCTCCGGGTTGAACCCGACCGCGCGCACCGAGAAGCCGAGCGTCGTCCGGTTCAACGTGGCCCAGTAGACGACGAGGCAGGCGAGCGCGATGAAGAAGCCGACGTGGAGCCCCTGCAGGATCGGGTCGCCCCAGAAGACGTGCAGGTGCGTGTTCGGCTGGATGTCGTGCGACACCGGCACCGAGGCGCCGTTCGCGTGGCTCTGCAGCGGCCCGCCCAGCGCGAACACCCAGCTGCCGATCCAGTACGCGATCCAGTTGAGCATGATCGTCGAGATCACCTCGTGCGCCCCGACGGTCGCCTTGAGGAAGCCGGCGATGCCGGCCCACATCGCGCCGGACAGCGTCCCGATCGCGAGCGCGAGCAGGATGTGCACGGGGCCGTTCATCCCGACGAAGGCCGAGGCGACCCAGACGCTCATGATCGTCCCGACGGTGTACTGGCCCTGGCCGCCGATGTTGAACATGCCGCACCGGAAGGCGAACGCGACCGCGAGGCCGGTGAGGATCAGCGGCGTCATCAGGAGCAGGGTCTGCTGGAGGTTCGTCGCGGCGAGCGTCCGGTCGGCGCCCGTCACCCACGGGAAGAGCCAGTTCAGGCCCGTGCCGTCGAAGATCGCGCGGTAGGTCGAGAGCGGGTTCGAGCCCGACGCGAGCACGACGAGGCCGCCGATCAGGAAGGCGATGATCGTCGTCAGGAGCGGCGTGACGATCCCGCCGGCGCGCTGGTACAGGTCGAGCCGCTTGGCGACGCTCGGCGCGTAGTCGCCGCCGGTCGGCGTCCGCGGCTGCTCCTGCGCGAGCTCCTGCTCCGCCGCCGTCTCCTCGACCTCGCGCTCGACCGGGGGCTGCTCGTCGCTCACGCCGCCACCTCCTTCTTGCCGCCGCCGGTCATCGCGAGTCCGATCTCCTGCTCGCTCGCGCCGGGGCCGAACTCCTTCACGAGCTGGCCCTCGAAGATGACGAAGATCCGGTCGGAGAGCGACAGGATCTCCTCCAGCTCGAGCGAGACGAGCAGGATCGCGCGGCCCTCGTCGCGCTGCTCGACGAGGCGGCGGTGGACGAACTCGATCGCGCCGACGTCGAGGCCGCGCGTCGGCTGGCCGGCCACGAGCACCTTCGGGTCGCGCTCGATCTCGCGCGCGAGCACGACCTTCTGCTGGTTGCCGCCCGAGAGCGCGCTCGCGCGCGTCTGCGGCCCACCGCCGCGCACGTCGAAGTCCTTCAGCAGCCCGCGCGCCCGCGTGACGAGACGCCCCGGGTGGAGCCAGCCGTGCGTCGAGTCCGGCTCGCGGTCGAAGTCGTGCAGCGCGATGTTCTCGGCGAGCGTGAACTGGAGCACGAGGCCGCGGCGCTGGCGGTCCTCGGGAATGTGGCCGACGCCTGCCTCGAGCGCCTCCTTCGCGTTCGCGTGCGTGACGTCGACGCCGTCGACGACGATTCGCCCGGAGGTCGCCTGGCGCAGGCCGGTGATCGCGTCGATGAGCTCCGTCTGGCCGTTCCCGTCGACGCCCGCGATGCCGACGATCTCGCCCGCGCGCACCTGGAACGAGACGCCGCGCACCGTCTCGAGGCCGCGGTCGTCGTGGACGACGAGGTCGTCCACCTCGAGCAGCGTCGCGCCCGGCTGCGCCGGCTTCTTGTCGACGCGCAGCAGCACCTCGCGGCCCACCATCGCGCGAGCGAGCGCCTCCTCGGTCGCGCCCTCGACCGGGATCGTCTCGACGAGCTTCCCGCGGCGGAGCACCGAGACGCGGTTCGCGATCTCGAGCACCTCGTGGAGCTTGTGCGAGATGAAGATGACCGACTTCCCCTGCGACGTCAGGCTGCGGATGACCTCGAAGAGCTCCTCCGCCTCCTGCGGCGTCAGGACAGCCGTCGGCTCGTCGAGGATGAGGATGTCCGCGCCGCGGTAGAGCGCCTTCAGGATCTCGACGCGCTGCTGCTGGCCGACGCTGATCGTCTCGATCGTCGCGCGCGGGTCGACGATCAGGCCGAAGCGCTGCGACAGCTCCTCGACGCGTCGGTTCGCCTCGGCCATGTCGAGGAACGGCCCGTGCGTGGGCTCGCTCGCCAGCACGACGTTCTCGGCCACGGTCATGACCGGGATGAGCATGAAGTGCTGGTGCACCATCCCGATCCCGGCCTCGATCGCCTCCTTCGGCGAGCCGAGCGAGAGCGTCTTGCCCTTGACGCGGATCTCGCCCTCGTCCGGGTGGTAGAGCCCGTAGAGGACGTTCATCAGCGTCGACTTGCCGGCGCCGTTCTCGCCCAGGAGCGCGTGCACCTCGCCCGGGAGCAGGTCGAGATCGACGTGGTCGTTCGCGACGATGCCCGGGAAGCGCTTGGTGATGCCGCGGAGCTCGAGAACGGGTTCGGGCTGGGCCAATCCGCCGCCAAGCATATGGCGCGGATCGGCGCGACCCAAATCGCAACGCGTACTACGACAGGGTCGTCGGGATCGAGCCGTGCAGGCCGCCGCCGGCGGACGTGCGCGTCCGATCGTCACGTATCGCGTTTCCCGCAGGGGACGGCGTCGGAAACGGCGAGGGGCGGCCCGAAGACCGCCCCTCCAAGCGCCGGTACGGCAGTCGCTACTTGACCGTGGTCGGGATGGTGATCTTCCCGGCC
>JAFAIV010000119.1 GCA_019236545.1 Actinomycetota bacterium
GCTCGTCCGACCCCGGTCGCCGAGCTCCTCACGCGCGCGAGCTGACACGGACACGTGACGGTTCGCCGCCTACCCTCGAGGCATGGAGGAGGCGCGCGCCGTGCTCGCCCGGGTCGAGCGGATCGAGACGCTCGAGCGCGGGGGCGCCCCGGCCGAGGCGCTCCTCGCGGAGCTCGCCGAGCTCGCCCGCGAGGCGGCCGCCTGGGCGGAGGCCGAGGACGACCCGCGCGCGAAGGCGGCCGCGCGGGTGCTGGCTGAGGCGCATGCGATAGTCACGGCGTGACGCTCGCGCACTGGGACGACGCCACCACGCGCCACCACTCGCGCGCCGGGCTGCAGGGGACGTGGACCGACCTCGGCACGGCCGCGGGCACGGTCGGCGTCGGCGTCCACCGGATCCGGCTCGCGCCCGGCGAGGTCTCGACACCGGCCCACGTGCACGGCGCCGACGAGGAGATCTTCTACGTCATCGCCGGCTCGGGCCTCTCCTGGCAGGACGGCGTCACCTGCGAGGTGCGCGCCGGCGACTGCATCGTCCACCGCCCGCTCGCCGAGGCGCACACGCTGCGCGGCGGCGACGACGGCCTCGACGTGCTCGCGTTCGGGCACCGCACTCCGGTCGGCGGGGCCTACCTGCCGAGGCTCGGCGCCCGCTGGACACGGCCCTCCTGGGTCGAGGTCGGGCACGGCGAGAACCCGTTCGACCGCGAGCCGAACCTCGACTGGCCGGAGCCGGGCGAGCGGCCGGCGAACGTCGTGAACCAGGAAGCGGTCGAGGGCGACTACGGCGGCGCCTGGAAGCGGCTCGGCTCTGCGGCGGGCTCGCGGACGACCGGCCTCAACCTCGCCGTCCTGCCGCCGGACGAGTCGGGCGCGCCGCCGCACTGCCACTCCGCGGAGGAGGAGATCTTCGTCGTCCTCGACGGCACCGGCTTCCTCGACCTCTGGGGCCGGCCCGACCCGGCGAATTCTCGCCAGACCGAGCCGCAGGAGACGCACCCGCTCCGCGCCGGCCACGTGGTCTCCCGGCCTCCCGGAACGCGCGTCCCGCACGGCATCCGCTCCGGCCCCGGCGGGATGACGTATCTCGCCTACGGAACCCGGGAACCGAGCGACATCTGCTGGTACCCGCGCTCGAACAAGGTCTTCATCCGCGGCCTCGGCGTGATCGCGCGGCTCGAGCTGCTCGACTACCACGACGGCGAGCCGTCCTAACACGAGGCTCACACGGGCGCCGCTACGGTGCCGCGCTCCGAGTGACTCAGCTTCGCGCCCACCGCGCCGATAGATCCACCATGCGGCGCCTCCTCCGCAGCAGGAAGACCCAGGTCGCCCTCAACGGCGGCTTCGGGATCGTCCTGCTCGGCGTCGCGATTCTCTCTGTCCGGCACTTCGCCCACAGCGGCTGGCCGCTCAAGCACGCCGACCCGGTGCTCGTCGTCGGCGCGGCGCTCCTCTACCTGCTCGCGTATCTGCCGAAGGCGCTCGGCTGGCAGCGGCTCTTCCACGCGCACGAGCGCCCGGCCGCGGGGGCGCTCGCGGTGGCGGGCGGCGCGGCCTGCGTCGGTGGCGTCGCGCTGCCGGGACGGTTCGACGACGCGTTGCGGATCGCCGTCGTCAAGCGCTATCCGGGGACGAAGGTCGGCCTCGGGACGCTCGGGATCAGCCTGCTCATCCTCGGGATGCTCGACAACGCTGCGCTGACGCCGCTGGCCTCCGTCGCGGCGGCGGACGCCCACTCGTGGACGGCCCGCGCCGGGTTCGCAGTCGTCGCGGGAGCGGGGATCCTCGCAGCCGGCGTCGTCGCCTTCCTGCCCCGAATCGCCGGGACGCGCGCCGTGATGCGGTTCCGCGCCGGCCGCTGGCTCTCGGAGCACACGCACTGCACGCGCGAGGCGTGGGCGGCCTGGGTGCTCGTCTCGATCTCGTGGGCGCTGCGCGGGACCGCCGTCTTCCTGCTCCTCGACGCGCTCTCGGTGCGCGGCTCGTTCCCGCTCGCGCTCGCGTTCCTCTGCGCCTCTGCCGCGTCGGCCGCGCTGCCGATCGCGCCCGCGGGCGCGGCGACGCAGGCCGGAGCGGGGGCGGCGATCCTCGCCATCAGCGGCGTCGGCACCGAGCAGGCGATCGCGTTCTCGGTCGCCGCTCAGGCGCTCGTGATCGTCACGGGCGCCGCGGTCGTCCTGCTGATCGCGGCCTGGCACCTCGCGCTGCGGGTGCGGCCGCGGCTCGGCCTCGCCTCGGGCTAGTGCCCCGCGGCCGCCGGGCCGCTCGCCACGAAGTCGCGCCGCCGGATCAGCAGGAACGCGAGCACCGCGCCGGCGAAGAGGACGAACGCCGCGACGAGGAGGATCGCGTTCAGGCCGTCGATGAAGGCCGTCCGCGCCAGCTCGTTCCCGCGGGTAGCTGCGCCCGACGCGACACCCTGGGCGAGCCGCGATGCCGCCGCCGCGGGCATGTGCGTGGCGAGGGTCGCCGCGATCCGGTGCTGGAAGATCGCCCCGAGTGCGGCGATCCCCGTCGCGATCCCGACCTGCCTCGACGTGTTGTTGATCCCGGACGCCATCCCGGCGCGGCGCGGCTCGACGACGCTCACCGCGGTCGACGCGAGCGGCGCGTTGACGAGCCCGATCCCGACGCCGCCGACGAGGAAGCCGGCGAGCAGCGTCGTCCAGCCGGACGAGTCCTTGATGCCCCACATCAGGAGCAGCGCGACCCCGATGATCGCCAGCCCGCCGCCGAGAAGGAGCCGCACGGGCACGCGCGCCGATAGCCGGCCGGCGATCGGCGCCGTCACGAAAGAGAGGAGCGAGAGCGGGAGGAAGCGTAGGCCCGCGGCGATCGGCGAGTAGCCGAGCACGTTCTGCAGGTAGAGCGTCAGGTAGAGGAACATCGAGAACATCCCGGACGAGATCGCGAATGCGGTCGTCTGGGCGCCGGTGAACGTCGGGATCCGGAACAGGCGCAGGTCGAACATCGGGTCGGCCGCCCGCAGCTCGACCGCGACGAACGCGAGCAGCGCCACGAACGCGCCCGCGAACAGGCCGACGACGCGGCCGCTCGACCAGCCCCAGTCGTTCCCGCGCAGCAGCCCGAGGACGAGCGCGAACAGCCCGACCGTGAGCGTCACGAACCCGGGGAGGTCGAAGCCGCCGCGCTCCTCGTCGCGCGACTCGTGCAGCTCCCGGACCGCGCCGAGGGTGCACGCGATCCCGATCGGGAGGTTGACGAAGAAGATCCAGCGCCAGCCCGCCCACGTCGTCAGCGCGCCGCCGACGAGCGGCCCGATCGCCACGGCGGCGCCGACGGTCGCCCCCCAGATCCCGAACGCCGTCCCACGCTCGCGGCCATGGAACTCCTGGGAGATGATCGCCAGCGAGCACGCGAACATCGCCGCGCCGCCGATCCCCTGCAGGCCCCGCGCGAGGATCAGGAACAGCGGCGAGTTCGCCGCGCCGCACAGCGCCGAGGCCAGCGTGAACAGGGCGATCCCGCTCGCGAAGACCCGCTTCCGGCCGAGCAGGTCGCCCAGCGTTCCCGCGTTCAGCATCGTCGTCGCGAGCGTCAGCGCGTACGCGTCGATGACCCACTGGAGGTCGGTGAACGACGTGTGCAGCTCCCGCTGGATTGGCGGCAGCGCGACGTTGACTACCGTGATGTCGAGAAGGAGCATGAAAACGGCGACGCACACGACGACAAGCGCACGCCATTTCCGCTCCACGACAGGGAAACTAACGGACAAGGAATTGGTCACGCCGACGAGAACAGTGAGCGACGATGGCGCTCACGCGGTTGCTACCGCGCCCGCACGCGCGGGCGGGGACGGATAGGGAACCCGCCGTGGCCCGGGTCATCGCCTTCGCGAACCAGAAGGGCGGCGTCGCCAAGACGACGACGACGCTGAACCTCGGCGCGGCGCTCGTCGAGAAGGGCCTGCGCGTCCTCGCGGTCGACCTCGACCCGCAGGGCAACCTGACGATGTCGCAGGGCTGGAACCCGGACGAGATCGACCGCTCGATGTTCGACGTCCTCGTCCACAAGCTGCCGATCACCGAGATCATCCGGAACGGGGAGGTGGACGTCGCCGTCTCCTCGATCGACCTCGCCGGCGCCGAGCTCGCGCTGTCCTCGATGATCGGCCGCGAGCGTGCCCTCGAGAAGGCGCTGCTCCCGGTGCGCGAGAGCTACGACTTCGTCCTCATCGACACCCCGCCGTCGCTCGGCCTGCTGACGATCAACGCGCTCGTCGCGGCCACCGGCGTGATCGTCCCGGTGCAGTGCGAGTACCTCTCGCTGCGCGGGCTCGTCCAGCTCGAGAACACGCTCTCGATGATCCGCGAGAACCTGAACCCGGTCGTCGAGATCCAGGGGATCCTCCCGACGATGTACGACAAGCGGCTCCTGCACTCGCGCGAGGCGGTCGAGATCCTCAAGGAGAACTTCGGCGACCTCGTCCTCAACACGCGGATCCGCAAGACTGTGCGCTATGCGGAGGCGCCCGTGAAGGGCCAGTCGGTGTTGAAGTACGACCCGACCGGAGAGGCCGCGGACATGTACCGCGACCTCGCGAAGGAGGTGCTCGATGGCGCGTCGGCGCGCCTCAATGCGTGAGGGCCCGCTCGCGGAGCTCTTCCGCGCGACCGAGGCAGCGCAGCGCCAGGCCGAGCAGCGCGAGGGCGCTCCGGCCGAGGATCCCGCCGCGTCGGCGGCTCCGCCCGCCCCCGTGCCGCCGCCGCCCGCGGCCGAGCCGGAGGAGCGGACGGTCGAGCACGTCCCGAGCTGGGAGGAGGCGGTCGCCGAGACGCCGCCGCCCCCGTCGCCGCGTCCCGACCCGATGCCGCGGCCGCCCGCGCCGGATCCCGAGCCTCCGACGCCGAGGCCGGATCCCGAGCCGCCGGCTCCCGACATGCGCACCGTCGCGCCGCCTCCCGCGCCCGCGCCGCCGCCTCCTCGCTACGAGGAGCCGCCGCCGCGCTCGCCCGCGCCGCCGCCTCCGGCCGCGCGCTACGTCGAGATGCCCGAGACCGGGCCCGGCCTCTACCGCGCGCCGCGCGCCGAGGGTGGCGCCTACCTCGCGGTGATCAAGGTCGTCGGCGTCGGCGGAGCCGGCATCAACGCGGTCAACCGGATGATCGACGCGGGCATCAGCCAGGTCGAGTTCATCGCGGTCAACACGGACATCCAGGCGCTCCACATGAGCGACGCGCCGGTGAAGATCCACATCGGCCGCGAGCTGACGCAGGGCCTCGGCTCCGGCGCCGAGCCTGAGGTCGGCCGCCTCGCCGCCGAGGAGGGCTACGACCAGGTCAAGCACGCGCTGCGCGGCTCGGACATGGTCTTCGTCGCCGCCGGCGAGGGTGGGGGCACCGGCACGGGCGCCGCGCCGGTCGTCGCGAAGATCGCCCGCGAGCTCGGCGCGCTGACCGTCGGGATCGTGACGACGCCGTTCAAGTTCGAGGGCACGAAGCGCCGCACCCAGGCGGAGCAGGGCGTCGCCGCGCTGCGGAGCGCGTGCGACACGACGATCGTCATCCCGAACGACCGCCTGCTCGAGGTGCTCGACCGGAGCACGTCCATGCTGGACGCGTTCAAGGTCGCCGACGACGTCCTCCGCCAGGGCGTCCAGGGCATCACCGACCTGATCACGATGCCCGGCTTGATCAACCTGGACTTCGCGGACGTCCGCACGATCATGTCCAACTCGGACACCGCTCTCATGGGCATCGGCTTCTCCTCGGGCGGCGGCGAGAGCCGCGCCAAGGAGGCGGCTGAGCGCGCGCTGCGCTCGCCGCTCATCGACGCCGAGATCACCGGCGCGAGCGGCATCCTCCTCTCGATCGCCGGCGGCGACGACCTGACGCTGATCGAGGTCAACGAGGCGGCCGAGGTGATCCGTGGCGCCGCCACCGACGAGACGAACATCATCTTCGGCGCGACCGTCGACGACCGGCTCACCGGCCAGGTCTGGGTCACCGTCGTCGCCACCGGCATCGGCGGCCGCCAGCGGCGCTCGTCGATCGGCTCCGGCTGGGCGACCCCGCGCCCGTCGCCGCGCCCGCGGCCGTCGAGCGGCGACGACGACCTCGACGTCCCGAGCTTCCTCCGCGACTAGCGCCGCGGGATGGACGCGTTCCTCGCCATCGCGTCGAAGCGCGAGGTGCGCGAGTACGCGGCGACGGCGATCCCGGACGAGGTCGAGCGGCGGATCCTCGACGCGGGCAGGCTCTCCGGCTCGTCGCGGAACACGCAGCGCTGGGAGTTCGCCGTCGTCTCCGGCGGCGCCCAGGAGCGCCTGGCCGAGACGGTCTACGCGCCCGCGAACGTCCGGGACGCGGCCCTCGTCGTCGCGATCGTCGGCGAGGCGGGCAGCTTCGACGTCGGCCGCTGCGCCCAGAACATGATGCTCGCGGCCTGGAACGAGGGCGTCGGCTCGTGCCCGAACGGGATCCGCGACGCCGAGGCGGCCGCGGCGGTCTGCGGCGGCGAGGTGAAGGTGATCCTCTCGTTCGGCTACCCGGCCCGCCCGCGCGACCCGGACTCCCGCCCTGCGCGCGAGTGGTCGGAGCGCGCGAACCGCAAGCCGCTCGACGCGCTCGTCCGGCGCGTCACCTGAGCCGGCACGCGGGCGGGTCGCCCGCCAGCGCGCCGAGCAGCCGCCCGGCGTCGATCCGGAACGCGAGCCCCACGGCTCGCGGTCGCAGCGTCGTCAGCCGCAGCATCCCGTCGCCGCCGCGGCTGAGGCAGCCGTCCGAGGCGCGCCAGTAGGGCGACCACCGCACCGCGATCCGCGTCGTCCCGCCGCCGACCCGCAGCCGCAGCCGCGACTCCCCGAACGAGAGGACGAGCGGCGAGCCGGGCCCGGTCGCGATCGAGCTCGGCCGCGGCACCGCATACACGGTCACCGGCCCGTCGCGGTAGACCTCCCGCAGGCCCGCGCGCCCGCCCGCGACGAGCCGCGCCTCCGCCCGCGCGCTGTAGTCCGGCTGCGCGCGCGTCAGCACGACGTACGCGACGCCGAGCGAGCGCAGCCAGCGCACGTACGCGCCCGGCCCGAGCCGCGAGTAGAGGACGGCGTTCTGCGGGAAGTCGTCCTGCCGGAACCAGCCGCGCGCGATCGGCAGGTCGGCCTCTGCCAGGTAGGCGGCCGGCCAGTGCGTCACCGTGTCGACCGCCTCGACCCGATAGCCCGGCTCCAGATGCGCACGGAGCCACGCGACGGGGCCCGTCCACGCCGCAGCCCGCGCGGTCGAGTCGGCCGACCCGTGCAGCCAGCCCGACGCGAGCGGCGTCACGTTCCACGCGACCGCGATCGCGAGGACTCCGAGCCCCACCGGGAGCGGCCGCCAGCGCCGGAGCGAGAAGACGAGCACCGCGAGCGGGATCGCGGCGAAGCGAAGCCGCGCGACGTTCTCCCCGACCGCTGACGGCACCACGTACGCGCCCGCGACCGCGACCAGGTAGATCGCGAAGAAGAACCGGAGCACGCGCGCCTGCTCCACCCGCCACGTGAGGGCGAGGCCGAGCACGCAGAAGACGAACGCGGCCGACGCCTCGGCAAGCGAGAACGGGTAGCGGCCCCCGTCCGGGAACAGCCGCCAGAGCACCAGCTCGACCAGCCCCGCCGCGCCGATCGCGGCGACGGGCATCCACGCCCGCCGCTCCAGCGCGACGCCGGCGACGACGATCGCCAGCAGGAGGAACGCGACCGGGCTCGCCGCGAGCGTCAGCGCGGTCAGCGCCGCGAACCGCCAGCGCCGCCGGGCCTGCAGCGCCCAGAGCGCGAGCAGCGCGAGCGCCGCGCCGAGCGCGAACGGGAACGCCGCCGAGAGGACGATCCCGGCCCAGACGACGGCGAACGTCCGGCTCGACCACCGGGACGTCGGCCCCCACTCGCGCCCGAGCACGACCGCGAATGCGAGCGCCGCGAGCGCGATCGTCGCGACCGCGAGCAGCTTGATCCCGAGCAGCGCCGCGAGCGGGTAGTAGAGGACGCTGTAGGTCACGAAGCTGTAGCGCCCCGCGTACCAGAAGTTGTTCCAGAGCGTGAAGCCATGCTCGAGGAAGAGCGTCCGCTGGTACGCGTGCGCGGCGAGGTCGCTCCCGGGCGGGCCGAGCCACACGAGCAGCGTCGCCACGAGCGCGGCTGCGGCGGCGGAGAGCAGCGCCTCCGCAGCGAGGGGATGGCGCCTGACCACGCCAGGATCGTACGCTCCGCGTGATGAGAGGCGCGATCGCCGCGGGGCATCCGCTCACCGCCGCGGCGGGGGCAGCTGTCCTGCGCGCGGACGGCAACGCGGTCGACGCCTGCGTCGCAGCCGCCTTCGTCTCCTGGATCTGCGAGAGCATGCTCACCGGCCCGGGCGGCGGCGGGTTCATGCTCGTCCACGACGCGGCCGCCGGGAGGACGACGCTGCTCGACTTCTTCGTGGCGGTCCCGCGGGAGCGTTCGGCCGACGAGGAGACGCTCGCGCTGGTGGTCGACTTCGACGGCGACACGCAGCAGGTCTTCCACACGGGCCCGGCCGCGGTGGCGGTCCCGGGGACGGCGCTCGGGCTGGAGGAGGCCCACCGCCGCTTCGGCTCGCTCCCGTGGACGGAGCTCGTCGCGCCCGCGGCCCGGCTTGCGCGCGACGGCGTCGAGCTGACGGCGACGCAGGCGTACCTGCACCGGATCCTCGACCCGCTCCTTCGCCACTCGCCGGAGGGCGACGCGCTCTACGGCCCCGGCCGCGCGCTCGAGGAGGGCGAGCGGTACCTGGCGCCGGAGCTCGCCTCCACGCTCGACCGGATCGGCTCGGAGGGCGCGCGCGTCCTCTACGAGGGCGAGCTCGCGGAGCGGATCTGCGCCCACGTGCCGCTGACACCCGACGACCTCGCCACCTACGAGGTCGTCGAGCGCGAGCCGCTGGCCGCGCCGTACCGCGGCGCGGAGCTCCGGTCGAACCCGCCGCCGTCGAGCGGCGGACGCCTGATCGCGATCGGCCTCGAAGCGCTCG
>JAFAIV010000150.1 GCA_019236545.1 Actinomycetota bacterium
AGCGTGAAGTTGTCGTGCATCCAGGCGAGCCAGTCCGGGTCGGCCAGCGTCAGGATCAGCGGGTCGTTCTCGTCCGGCTCGTCGACCGCGACGGTGACGAGCGCGAGCTCCCGCATCGGCAGCCCGTCGTACGCCCCGTCGACGCCGCCCTCGAGGATCCGCCGGCTCGTCTCGAGCCACGCCTCGCCGAGCGTCCGCGCGCGGACCTCGATCACAGCCGGCCGCTCCGCACGACACCCCAGAGCAGCCAGAGCCCGAGCACGGCCGAGAGGGCGAAGCCGATGATCGAGATCACGTTGACGCCGAGGACGTGCGGCCCCGCCTTCGCGAAGATCCCGATCAGGCTCGACCCGATCAGCCCGCCGGTCACGATCAGCGCGATCACGAGCCGGTTGAAGACCTTCTGCAGGTTGTCGAGGAACTCGTCCAGCCCCTTGTGGACGAAGCCGACCTCGATCTGGCCGTCCCGGAGCTCCTCGAGGATGTCGTGCACCTGGTGCGGCGCCTCGCGCAGGATGTGCGCGTACTGGAACGCGTCCCGACGCGCGCGGCGCGCGACCCGCTGCGGCGTGAACCGCTCCAGCATCAGATCGCGCGCGTACGGCCGCGCCACCTCGAAGACGTTGAAGTCCGGGTAGAGCTCGACGCCGACCGACCCGAGCGTGGCGATCGCGCGGTCGAGGAGCAGGAAGCGCGCCGGCAGCCGCAGGTTCATCGCGTAGATGAGCTGGAACGCCTCCCGGATCACCTGGATCGGGTCGATCTCGGCGAGGCTCGCGCCGTAATAGCGGTAGTAGATCTCGCGCAGCTCGGCGAGGAACTCCTGCTCGCGCTCCTTCGGGTAGCGGACGCCGAGGTCGGCGAGCCGGCGCGGCAGCTCGTCGACGTTCTCGTTCGCGGCGTCGATGAAGAGCCGCGTCAGCTTCGTCATGTCGTCGTCGGTCAGCTTCCCGACCGCGCCGAAGTCGACGAGCCCGATCGCGCCGGCCTCCGGGAGGACGAGGATGTTCGCCGGGTGCGGGTCGCCGTGGAAGACGCCGTGCCGGAAGATCATCGTCATCCAGGTCTCGGTGACCCGGTAGGCGAGGCTCCGCCGCTCCTCGAGGGTCAGCGGCAGCGTGTCCACGTCGGCGAGCTGGACGCCGTCGAGCCATTCGAGCGTCAGGACGCGGGCACGGGTGTACTGCCAGAAGACGCGCGGCACGTGGACGTTCGAGTCGCCGGCGAACTGGCGATGGAACGTTTGCGCGTTCCGGGCCTCGAGCCGGTAGTCGAGCTCCTGGCGGATCGAACGGGCGAACTCGTCCACGAGCTGGCGCGGGTCGATGAAGTCGAGCGCGCGGACGCGCTCGCGCACGAGCCGAGCCGCCTGGTAGAGCAGCGTCAGGTCGGCCTCGATCTGGCGGGGCGCGCCGGGGCGCTGCACCTTCACGGCGACGCGCCTCCCGTTCGGGAGCGTCGCACGATGCACCTGGCCGATCGAGGCGGCCGCGACCGGCACCGGGTCGAAGTCGAGGAAGAGCCGTTCGAGCGTGTTGCCGAGGTCGTCCTCGATCACCCGCTCGGCCTGCTCGAACGGGAACGGCGTGACGTCGTCCTGCAGGCCGCGGAGCTCGGCGATGATGTCCGGCGGCACGACGTCGGGCCGCGTCGAGAGGAGCTGGCCGAACTTCACGAACGTCGGGCCGAGCTCGTCGAGCAGCTCGCGGAGGTGCTGGCCGCGCGCGGACGGCGCGTCCGCGTCGATCGGCGGCGGCGTCGAGCGGCTCGGGATCAGGTCACCGAGTTTGTGCACCTCCAGCAGGTAGCCGAAGCCGTGGCGCACCATCACCTGGGCGATCTCGCTCAGGCGCCCGAGGCTCCCGGTGGAGGAGGTCTGGGCCACTAGGGCCGAAGTGTGACACGGCCGCTCGGTTTCCTCGTCCACGGGACGGGAGGCACGAGCAGGGACTCGACGTGCAGGTACGCGAGGCCCACGGCGGGCAGGTCGGTCAGCTTCTCGACGCAGATGTAGCGCGGCCGCCACTCCGGGAAGAACTTGCGGTTGAAGGCGTAGAGCCGCTCGAGCTGGAAGACGTTGTCCGCCGCGAGGAGGCCGCGGCGCGCCAGCCGTTTCCACCAGCTCGTCGCGCGCTCGCGCGAGAGGAAGTCGGTGAAGGCGCAGAAGTTGAGCGAGACCTCGCTCGCGCCCTCGGTCTTCGCCCACGCGAGCGTCTCGGCGATGAGGAACTCCGTCAAGCCGTTCGGCGAATGAGGCCGCCGGCGCATCGTCGAGAGCGACCAGCCGCCGCCCGCCGGCGACGGCGCGAGGTGGAGGAAGCCGCCGATGTGGCCGTCGGCGTCCTCGGCGAGGGCGAACATCGTCCCGTCGATGTAGAGGTCGTCGATCGCCATCGAGAACCCACGCTCCGGCTGGTTGCCGCGCCACTCCGCGGAGACCTCGTCGAGCTGCGCGCGGAGCTCGGGTGGCGCGTCGGCGGCGCGGACGACGCGCAGCGTGTAGCCGGCCTTCTCGAGCCGCGTGACGGACTGGCGCACCTTGCGGATCGGCCGCCCCTCGAGCGAGAACTCGTCCGGCCGCAGCACCGCCTCCTCCCCCATCGGGATCGGCCGCAGCCCGATCCGCCGATAGCGGTCGAGGTGGGTGTCGGAGGCGCCGACGACGGCGAGCCGCCAGCTGTGGGCGCGCGCGAGCTTCCGCATCTCGTCGAGCAGGGCGTCGATCTCCGCGTCGTCCCCGACCGGGTCGCCGCTGACGAGCGCCGTGCCGGCGACGACGCGGTACGCGAGGAACGCCTGGCGGGACGGCGAGAAGAGGTAGCTCTTGTCCCGGCGCAGCGCAAAGAACGAGAGGCTGTCGCTGCCGTACGCCTCGACGATCGCCCGTGCGACGCGCTGCTCGCCGACGGTCTGCGCGACCACCTGCACGCGCGGTCGCAGCCAGAAATAGAGGGCGGCGAAGCCGAGCGCGATGCCGAGGCCCTCGAGCCCGTCGGCGGCGCGCCGCGGGAGGTCGGCGCCGCGCAGCTCCTCCGCGAGCAGGATCGCCGAGATTGCCGTCAGCCCCGCCAGGACGGCCAGCACGGGCCGCACGGAGGCGGGGTCTCCGGGGACGTCGAAGCGCCCGCGCCAGCGGATGAGCGCCGCCAGAAGGACGACGGAGATGGTCGCCTCCTCGACGTCCAGCCCCTTCGCGAGGTGGAGGATCGCCGAAACGACGACGATCGCGACCGCGAGCTGCCAGGCGCGGTGGCGCCGCTTGCGCAGCGAGCGCGCGAGCCAGATCAGGCCGAGCCCGAACGCGACCGTGAGCACCCGCGCGGCCTCGGGCCAGCCCGGCGGGAGGACGCCCCGCACCTCG
>JAFAIV010000388.1 GCA_019236545.1 Actinomycetota bacterium
GCTCGTCCAGGAGCTCGTCGACGAGGTCAACCGCGACCGCGTCCGCGTCGAGCAGATCAAGCGCTGGACGATCCTGCCGCGCGACTTCTCACAGGAGGAGGGCGAGGTCACGCCGACGCTGAAGCTCCGCCGACGCGTGATCCACGACCACTTCGCCGAAGAGATCGAGCGGCTCTACGAGCCCTGAGCGCGACGCTCAGCCGGTGATCCGGCGGGCGCCGTCGTAGTTGGCGGCGTACCAGGGATCGTCGAGGCTCGAGACCTTGACGACGTCGCCGGTCTGCGGGGCGTGGATGAACTGGCCGCCGCCGATGTAGATGCCGACGTGGCCGATGCCGTCGAAGAAGACGAGGTCGCCGGGCTGGAGCTGGTCGCGCGAGACGGGAACGCCCATCCCCCACTGCGCGCCGGTGTAGTGCGGCAGCGAGACGCCGACCTGTGCGTAGACGTACATCACGAGCCCCGAGCAGTCGAAGCCGCCCGGCGAGGCGCCGCCCCAGACGTACGGGACTCCGAGGTAGCGCATCGCGATCGAGACGACGCTGCCGCCGTACGGGGACGAGCCGACGACCTGCTGGCCGTCGAACGACGCCGAGACGCCGAACGCGTCGGCGGACTGCTGCTGGGCGGCGGCGCGGAGCGCGGCGAGGCGGGCGGCGGCGAGCTCGCGGGAGCGCTGCTGCGCGAGCAGGTGGTCGATCTCGGCCTTCATCGAGTTGTAGAGGTGCTGCTCGCGCGCGACCTGGTAGTCGATGCGGCGCTTGGCGGCGGCGCGGACTGCGACGAGGTGCGCCTGGAGCCGATGGGCGCGGCGGAGGTAGGCGCGGTGCCGGACGATCTGGCGCTGGAACGTCAGCACCTGCTCGATCACGGCGTTGTCCTGGCTCGAGACCGACTTGATCGTCTCGATCCGGTTCACGAGGTCGGTGAGGCTGTGGGCGCCGAGGAAGACCGCGAGGGTGTTCTGGTCGTCGCGCGTCACGTAGATGGCGACGAGCCGCTGCTCGAGCGTCACCTGCGCCTGCTGGAGGTTGGAACGGGCGACGCCGAGCGCCTGCTTGTTGACGCGGAGGCCGTGCTCGATCTGCTGCAGGGCGAGCGTGGCGGACTGGTAGGCGTTGTTCGCGCGCTGCGCGCTCGCGTCGAGCGACTGGAGCTGCGCGAGCACCTGCCGCGCCTGGGCCTGCTTCGCCGCGATCGGGTCGGCGCTCGCCGCCGCAGCCGCGGCCAGAGCGGCCGCGAGCGCCACGGCGACGGCTGCCGCGGGCCGGCTCAGAGCCTGGATAGGAAGCCTCCGCACATATCGCAACGGTGGGCCCGGATCCCACTCCGGACCGTCACAAGCAGAGGAGGCTAACAGCCCTCCCGGATGCTGGCAACCGTGGAACCCATCGAAAGATGCTGCATATCGCGTAGCAACTTCTCGCCAACATCTTGATTCTTCTGTCACAAAGTTGCCCCGTCGGACACCGGAGGGTGGTAGGGTCCGGCCGCTGTGAGGGCCGGAAGGACACCTCGCGCCGCCCTGCTCGGCGCCGTGCTCGCGCTCGCCGCCGGCTCGACCGCGCTCGCCGCGGGGCCGGGCGACCGAGCGAAGGCGCACCGGCTGGACGTCGAGGCGCAGGCGCTCGACACGAAGGCGCATCACGCGCTGCTCGAGGTCTATGCCCTCGACCAGCACCTGGCGGCGGCGCAGCGGCGGCTCGGGGGCCTCGCGGCGCAATCGGCCGCGCTCCGGGAGCGGGAGGACGTGCTCGCGCAGCAGGCGGGCGCGGCGCGCGCGACGCTCGAGGTCTCGCAGCAGCAGCTCGCCGACCACCTGCGCAGCCTCTACGAGACCGGCAGCCCCGACCCGCTGGCGGTCGTCCTCGGCGCGACGTCGCTCCAGGACGCGATCGCGAAGCTCGACTCCCTCTCCCGGATCGCCGACCAGAACCAGCAGGTCGTCCAGGTGACGCTGTCCGCGCGGAGCCGGGTCGCGCGCGCCCTGGCCGCGCTCGCCGGGGAGCGGCGGCGGGTCGACGCGGCGCTCGCGGCGGCGGCCGCCGCCCAGCAGCAGCTCGCCTCGACCCGGTCACAGCGCCTCTCGTACGTCGGCAGCCTCCGGAGCCGTGCCCGCCTGAAGCAGGCGCAGGTGCGGAGCCTTCTCGCGGCCGCGCGCGCGTCCGAGGTGAAGTCGCAGCAGATCGTCGCCCAGCCGACTCCGGCCACGCCTGCCCCAGCACCCCTGCCGACGCAGCAGCCCGCGCCGAGCGGCGGCCGCGCCCTCACCGTCACCGCGACCGGCTACTCCCTCCCCGGCCACACCGCGACGGGCCTCCCCGTCGGCTGGGGGATCGTCGCGGTCGACCCGTCCGTGATCCCGCTCGGGACGAAGCTGACCGTGCCCGGCTACGGCGAGGCCGTCGCGGCCGACGTCGGCAGCGCCGTCCGCGGGCTCGACATCGACCTCTGGTTCCCGACGCTCGCGCAGGCGCAGGCGTGGGGCCGCCGGACGATCACGATCACCCTCCACTAGACTGCCGCCGGGGGGTTGGACGTGACCGAGGCAGTCCACACAGCCGAGGAGCGGCAGACGGAGACGCTCCGCGTGCTCATCGTCGACGACCACGACCTGTTCCGGACGGGTCTCCGCAACCTGCTCGAGGAGCAGGGCGTCTCGATCGTCGGCGAGGCCGCGACCGGCACCGAGGCCGTCCGGATCGTCCGCGAGCTCGCGCCGGATGTCGTCGTCATGGACCTGAACATGCCGGCGATGGGCGGCGTCGAGGCGACCCGCCACATCACCGCGGTCGCACCGCTGACCCGCGTCGTCATGCTCACGATCTCCGACGAGGACAGCGACGTGATGGACGCGATCCTCGCCGGCGCGTGCGGCTACCTGCTCAAGGACGCGTCGATCCAGGACCTCGTCGCCGGGATCAGGGCGGCCGCGCGCGGCGAGTCGTTGATCTCGCCGAACATCGCGGCCAAGGTCTTGCAGCGCGTCCGCGCGACGAGCGCGCAGCCGGAGATCGCCGACATGATCCGGGCCGAGCTGTCCGAGCGCGAGATCGAGGTCCTGAAGCTGATCGCGAACGGCAAGGACAACGCGCTCATCGCCGCCGAGCTGCACATCAGCCCGAAGACGGTCAAGAACCACATCTCGAACATCCTGATGAAGCTCCAGATCGACAACCGCATCCAGGCGGCCGTCTACGCGGTCCGCAGCGGGATCGTGTAGGTGGGCTACGACATCCCGTCGGCGGCGAGCGGCGCGGCGGGGCTGGAGGGATTCGCCGTCGGCGCCGGCGCGACGGTCGCCGCGGTCAACGAGAGCGACGGCGGGCTCGTGCTCGTCGTCGAGACCGGCGAGGGCTTCCGCGCCGTCCCGGTCTCGGCTGTGGCGCGGGTCGAGATGCTGCCGCGGCGCGTCGTCCTGACCGAGGAGGGCGAGCGGCTGCTCGCCGCGTCGCCGCCGGTGGAGGCGAAGGTCGTGCGGATCGAGACGACGCGGCTCGTCCGCTTCGTCCCGCGCGAGCTCGCGGCCGTGACCGTCGAGGGCGAGGCGCCGCCGCAGGAACGGGTCTCGCCGCTCTGGGTGACCGGCACGGTGCTGTCCTTTGTCGCGGGCGTCGTGCTCTTCACCGGCGTCCCGCTCCTGATTGAGCACGTCGGCGGCTCGCTCGCGTGGCTCTGGGTGGCGATCCCCGGCGTCTTCTTCGCGCTCGGGCTCGCGCTGCTCTGGCGCGCG
>JAFAIV010000416.1 GCA_019236545.1 Actinomycetota bacterium
GATCGAGGCCTCGTCGCACGCGTCGGAGCTGCACCGGCTCGACCGCGTGCGCTTCCGGACGCTCGTCTTCACGAACCTCTCCCAGGACCACCTCGACTTCCACGGCGACATGGAGTCGTACTTCCAGGCGAAGCGGCGGCTCTTCCACGCGGAGCCGCGGCCGATCCCCGTCGTGAATGTCGGCGACGCGTACGGGCGTCGCCTGGCGGAGGAGCTGGAGGACGCGGTCACGTTCACGGCCGACGACGCGAGCGCCCTGGACGGGATCGACCTCAAGCTGCGAGGGCGCTTCAACGTCGAGAACGCGCTCGGCGCGCTCTGGTCGGCGCGGGCGGTCGGCGTCGACGAGGACGCGATCCGGCGCGGGATCGAGTCGGTGCGCGGCGTCCCGGGGCGCTTCGAGGCGGTCGACGAGGGGCAGCCGTTCCACGTGATCGTCGACTACGCGCACAAGCCGGGCGCGCTCGAGAACGTCCTGCGCGCGGCGCGCGACCTCGCGGCGGGGAACCGCGTGCTCGTCGTGCTCGGCGCCGGTGGCGACCGCGACCGCGGCAAGCGGCCCGTGATGGGGCGGCTCGCGTCGGAGCTCGCGGACGTGGCGATCGTGACCTCGGACAACCCCCGCAGCGAGGAGCCCGAGGCGATCATCGGCGAGATCGTCGCCGGAACGGTCGGCGAGGTGGAGGTCGAGCCCGACCGCGCGGCCGCGATCGGGCGCGCGGTCGAGCAGGCGCGCGCGGGCGACGTCGTCCTGATCGCCGGCAAGGGCGCGGAGCAGGGGCAGGTCTTCGCCGACCGGACGATCCCGTTCGACGACCGCGAGGCGGCACGCGACGCGCTGCGGGCACTGGGGGCGGCGACCTGATCCCGCTGCCGCTCGACGAGCTGCGGTCGCTCGGGCTCGGCAGGCTCGACGGGGACGCAGAGCAGGTCACCGGCGTCCAGGTCGACTCGCGCCGCGTCCGGCCGGGCGACCTCTTCGTCGCGGTGTCGGGCGGCGAGGCGTTCCTCGACGATGCCCGCGGCCGGGGGGCCGCGGCGTCGCTCGTCCCGGATGACGCGTTCGCGGCGCTCGCAGCGATCGGCTCGGCGGTGCGTGCGCGGACGACGGCGCGGGTCGTCGGCATCACCGGCTCGGTCGGGAAGACGTCGACGAAGGACATCCTCGGCGCGCTCCTGCGGCCGCACCTGCGCACGGTCGCGGCCGAGGACGGGTTCAACAACGAGATCGGCGTGCCGCTGACGCTTGCGCGCGTCGAGCCGGACACGGAGGTCGTCGTCGCCGAGATGGCGATGCGCGGGCTCGGCCAGATCCGCTGGCTCGCCCGTGTCGCTCGCCCGGACCTCGGAGTGATCACGGCGATCGCGCCGGTCCACCTCGAGCTCCTCGGCTCGCTCGAGGCGATCGCGCAGGCGAAGGCGGAGCTGCTCGAGGAGCTCCCATCGGGCGCGGTGGCCGTGCTGCCGGAGGACACGCCGGTGCTCGAGCCGTTCGTCCCGGCCGGCCTCGACGTCCGCCGCTTCCGGCCGCCGGACGCCGAGGTGCGGGACGGCGTCACGCGCTTCGACTTCCGCGGACGCGAGGTCGCGTTCCGCTTCGCCGCGCGGCACCAGGCGACGAACGCGGTCGCCGCGCTCGAGGCGGCCGCCGCGCTCGGTGTCCCGCCGCCGGAGGAGCCGGTCGCAATCGAGTTCTCGCGCTGGCGCTCGCAGGAGTCGGAGCTGCCGGGCGGAGGCCTGCTCGTCAACGACTCGTGGAACGCGAACCCGGTCGCGACGACCGCCGCGCTCGCGTCGCTGCTGGAGCGCGCCGAGGGCCGCCGGACGGTTGCGATCCTCGGTGAGATGGCCGAGCTCGGCCCCGAGGCGCCGCGGTTCCACGAGGAGGTGGGGCGGGAGGCCGCGAAGATCGATCTCGTGATCGGCGTCGGAGAGCTCGCCCGCCACTACGAGCCGGACGAATGGGCCGCGACCGCGGCCGACGCGGTCCCGCTCGCGCGCCGCCTCGTGCGGCCGGGCGACGTCGTGCTCGTGAAGGGCTCGCGGTCCGTCGGGCTCGAGGTCGTCGTGGAGGCGTTGCGGTGATCCGCGTCCTGATCGCCGGCCTCGTCGCGCTCGTCGTCTCGATCGTCATCGGCCCGAGGTTCATCGAGTTCCTGCGCGCGAACGAGTTCGGCCAGCACATCCGCGAGGAGGGGCCGCAACACCACTTCGCCAAGCAGGGGACGCCGACGATGGGCGGGCTGCTGATCTTGTTCGCGGCGACGCTCGCGTTCCTGCCGGTCAGCCACTTCCGGCTGCAGGCGCTGACCGTCCTGTTCGCGACGCTCGCCTGCGGCGCGATCGGCTTCCTGGACGACTTCACGAAGCTGACCCATCAGCGCTCGCTCGGGCTCTCCGGCCGCTGGAAGATGATCCTGCTCGCCGCGGTGACGGTGGTCGTCGCGATCGTCGCGCGCCACCTGCACCTGAGCACGGACGTCTACATCCCGGTGATCGACGTCTCGGTGCCGCTGTCGTACGGCTGGTACCCGTTCCTCTTCCTGATCATCGCGGGGGCGTCGAACGGGACGAACCTCGCCGACGGCGTCGACGGCCTCGCGGCGGGGACGGCGATCATCGCGCTGTTCACGTTCATGGCGATGAACGTCGTCTCGTTCGTCCGCTCGGGCCCGCCCGCGCACCGCAACCTGACGACGCTCGACCTCGCGATCATCGGCGCCGCGCTGATCGGGGCCGCGATCGGGTTCCTCTGGTACAACGCCTTCCCCGCCGAGGTCTTCATGGGCGACACCGGCTCCATGGCGTTCGGGGGCGCGCTCGCGACGTTCGCGATCATGATGAAGGTCGAGTTCCTGCTGCTCCTGATCGGCGGGATCTTCGTGATCGAGGCGCTGTCCGTGATGATCCAGGTCTTCGCGTTCAAGCGCTTCGGGCGGCGCGTGTTCCTGATGACGCCGATCCACCACCACTTCGAGATGAAGGCGTGGTCGGACACGAAGATCATGGTGCGGTTCTGGATCGTCGCCGGCCTCCTGTGCGCGGCCGGGTTCGCGCTGTACTACCGGTACTACTTCGCGCAGCGGTGAGCGGCGGCTGGGCCGACTGGCTCCGCGAGGGTCGCTTCGCCGGGATGAGCGAGGAGGAGCGCGAGGAGCAGCTGCGGCTGCTCGGCGTCGTCCGCGACCAGGTCCTCGACCTCGCGCGCCTCGGGCCGGGCGACGACGTCCTCGACCTCGGCGCGGGGACAGGGCTGCTGACGTTCGGCGCGCACGAGCGGATCGGCGACGGCTGGGTGATCGCGGTCGACCCGGAGGTCGACAACCTCCAGGAGCTGCTGCGAACGGCGCACGGGCTCGAGGCGGCGGGGATCTCGTACCTCGTCGGCGATGCGGAGGTGTTGCCGCTGCCGGACGCGTCCGTCGACGCGGCGGTGACACGGTCGGTGCTGATGTACGTGGAGGATCTCGCCGAGGCGGCGCGGGAGCTGTTCCGCGTGCTGCGGCCGGGCGGGCGACTCGCCTGCTACGAGCCGCTGAACCGGCGCGGCACCTATCTCCCGACGACGGTGGACTGGACGCCCGTCGGCGCCGACCTCGCCGCGCGGGTCGCGGCGGAGTGGGAGGCGCACGCCGCGTCGTCGGCGCTGATGCGGCTGGACGAGGGTGCGCTCGAGGGCGCGCTGCAGGACGCCGGGTTCGCGGAGGTCTCGGTCGAGGTCGGCGAGCGCGACGAGCCGTGGCTCGTGGACGAGGCCTCCGCGGCGGCGCGGCTCGACGCCGTCGGCGCGGCCGGCGAGCCGTCGCTCCGCGAGCGCTGGGCGCGGACGTTCGCCCCCCACGAGCTCGAGCTCTTCGTGGCGCACCTCGGCTCGCTCGCCGGCACGACCCTCACCTTCCGCCGCGCCGAGGCATGGGTCAGCGCGACGCGCCCGTGAGGAAGCGGCGCGTCCGCGCCGAACTCGTCATGGATGTGCCCGGAAGCCGCGACACCCGCGTCACCCCTGCGCGCGTACGCTGATCGCAGGGGCCCTCGCGCCCCCCAGGGGGCTGCAAACGTCGTCGGCAAAGCCGACGACGTCCGGCCGGTGGACCCCGGCCGCCGTCGGCGCCCGGTGGGGGGGAGGCGTTCGCCGTGACAGGGACACGTCCGGAAGAGGCATGGCTGCCAAGGCGCGCGGTCGTGGTCGGGCTCGCGCGCTCCGGGCGCGCGGCCGCGCTCGCGCTCGCTCGGCGCGGCGTGGCGGTGGTCGCCGCCGACCGCTCCCCGGACGCCGACGCGGGAAGGCTCGTGGACGCCGGCGTCGAAGTCCGGCTGGGGACGGAGGACGTGTCGTTGCTCGAAGCTGCGGACCTGCTCGTGAAGAGCCCGGGCGTGCCGGCGGAATCGCCGCTGCCCGCGGCCGCGCGCGCTCGTCGCGTCCCGATCTGGAGCGAGGTCGAGCTCGGCTACCGGCTGCTGCCGCCCGGCACCGGGCTGATCGGTGTCACCGGGACGAACGGCAAGACCACCACGACGGAGCTGCTCGGCGCGATCCTCCGCGCGGACGGCCGCCGCACCGAGGTCGCCGGCAACGTCGGCCGGCCGCTCACCGACGTCGCCGAGGAGCTCGCCCCCGGCTCGTGGGTCGTCTGCGAGTTGTCGAGCTTCCAGCTCGAGGACGTCCAGGAGCTCGCCTGCGACGTCGCCGTCCTGCTCAACCTCGAGCCCGACCACCTCGACCGGCACGGCACCTTCGAGGCGTACCGCGAGGCGAAGCTCCGCATCTTCGAGCGCACCCGCGCCAAGATCGTCCCACGCGGCATGGGCCTCGACGGCACGGAGTTCTCCGCCGACGACCCGCTCCCGGCCCAGCCGCTCATCCCCGGCGCGCACAACCGCGAGAACGCCGCCGCCGCGACCGCCGCGGCCCGAGCCGCCGGCGTCCGCGACGACGCGATCGCCGAGGCGCTGCGCACCTTCCCCGGCGTGCCTCACCGCCTCGAGCTCGTGCGCGAGCTCCGCGGCGTGCGTTGGGTCAACGACTCGAAGGCGACCAACACCGCCGCTGCCCGCCGCGGCGTCGCCGCCTACGACGCGCCGATCCGCCTGATCCTCGGCGGCTCGCTCAAGGGAGAGGACTTCGGCCCGTTCGCGCGCGACCTCCCGCGGAGCGTCCGCTCGATCTACCTCGTCGGCGAGGCCAGCGAGCAGCTCGCGGCAGCCCTAGACGCGGCCGGCCGCGACTACGTCCGCGCCGGCGACCTCGGCACCGCCGTCGACCTCGCGGCCGGCGACGCGGAGTCGGGCGATGTCGTCCTCCTCTCGCCGGCCGCCGCGAGCTACGACCAGTTCGCGAACTTCGAGCAGCGCGGCGACACCTTCCGCCGCCTCGTGGAGACGCTCACGTGAGCCGCCGCGCCGCCGTCCCGAAGGCGCTCCAGTTCGAGTGGAACCTGCTCGTCCTGATCACGGTCGCCTTCGTGCTCTTCGGGCTGATCATGGTCTACAGCGCCACGTCCGGATCGGCCGCGCTCGGCGGCTCGAACCCGACCGGCTACCTCGAGCGACAGGGTCTCTACGCGCTCGTCGGGACGATCCTCGCCATCGCCGCCGCCCGCAGCGACTTCCGCAAGCTCCGCCACCTCGCGCCGTCGCTCGTCCTGACCGCGCTCTTCCTCTGCCTCGCCGTGCTCGCGATCGGCGAGCGGATCAACGGCGCCCGCCGCTGGATCGGCGCGGGATCGCTCCAGCTGCAGCCGTCCGAGCTCGCGAAGCTCGCGCTCGTCATCTGGACGGCCGCCTACCTCGCGCGCACCCCGGCGCCGCGGACGCTGAAGGAGCTGGCGCGCCCGGTCGGAGCCCTCGTAGGGCTCTTCTGCATCCTCGTCCTCGCCGAGCCCGACCTCGGCACCGCGATCACGATCGTCGTGATGGTCGGCGCGATGCTGCTCGTCTCCGGCACGCCGATCCCCACCCTCGCGAGCGGTTACGCGATCGTCTTCGGCCTCGCCGCCGCGGCGACGTGGGCCTCGCCGTACCGGAAGGCGCGGCTCCTCACCTTCCTCGACCCGTGGAAGGACCCGCTCGGCGCCGGTCTCCAGAACGTCCAGGCGCTGATCAGCCTCGGCTCCGGCGGTGTCTTCGGGCGCGGCCTCGGCCAGGGGATCGAGAAGCTCCACTACCTCCCCGAGGCCCACACGGACATGATCTTCGCCGTCGTCGGCGAGGAGCTCGGCCTCGTCGGCGTCACCGTCCTCGTCGTCGGCTACTGCGCGTTCGCCTACGCGGGCCTCCGCCTCGCGCTCTCGTGCAAGGACCCGTTCGGGAAGCGCCTCGCCGCGGGGATCACGGCGCTCGTCACCGGCCAGGCGGCGATCAACATCGCGGCAGTCGTCGGGCTCGCCCCGCTGACCGGGATCCCGCTCCCGTTCGTGTCGTACGGGGGCTCGAGCCTCGTTGTCACGCTCGCCTGTGTGGGCATCCTCCTTAACATCGCCCGGAATGGAGCGACGGTCGCAGCTGAGGTGCCTGATCGCAGCCGGCGGGACGGTCGGCCACGTCGCGCCCGCGCTGGCGGTGGCGGAGGCGCTGCGCGCCCGCGGAGCGAGCGTGACGTTCGCCGGGTCGCGGGATCGCGTCGAAGCGCAGCTCGTCCCTGAGCGCGGCTACGAGTTCGACGCGTTCGCCGTCTCGGGCTTCCCGCGCCGCCCGGGGCTGCCGCTCCTCCGCGCCCTCTGGCGCGCGCTCGGCGCGCCGCTCGCGTGCCTGCGCATCCTCGCGCGGCGGCGGCCGGACGTCGTCCTCGGCGGCGGCGGGTACGTGGCCGGGCCGATGGTGCTCGCCGCGTGGCTGCGCGGGATCCCCGCAGCGGTGACCGAGGCCGACGCGCACCTCGGTCTCGCGAACCGGATGGCGGTGCCGTTCGCGCGGCGCGTCTTCCTCGCGCTGCCCGTCGGCCGCGAGGGGGCGAAGTACCGCGTCGTCGGACGCCCGATCCCGGCGCTCTCGCGCGCCCTGCCGCGCGACGAGGCGCGTGCCCGGCTCGATCTCCCGCCGGACGGGCCGGTCGTCCTCGTCTTCGGCGGCTCGCTCGGCGCCCGGCTCCTGAACGAGGTCGCGCTCGACGCATGGGCCGAGTCGGGCCCCGCCGTCCTCCACCTCTGCGGGCACCGCGACTACGAGGAGCTGCGCGGGCGCGTGTCGCGGCCGGACTACAAGCTGCTTCCGTTCGTCGAGGAGATGGGGGCGGCGTACGGCGCCGCGGACGTCGCCTTCGCGCGCGCGGGGGGATCGGTCTGGGAGCTCGCGGCGGCCGGGCTGCCTGCGGTCCTCGTTCCCGGCGACTTCGCGACCGGCAACCACCAGGAGAAGAACGCGCGCTGGTTCGTCGACGCCGGCGGCGCGGTCGTCGTCCCCGAGCGGGACGCCGCTCGCGCGGCCGAGGTCGTCGACGAGCTCCTCGCCGACCCCGAGCGTCTCGTGCGGATGGCCGAGGCGATGCGCGCGGCCGCCAAGCCGGACGCTGCGGAGGTGATCGCGGATGAGCTCGTCGCCCTCGCCGCTCGCGGGTAGGCGCATCTGGATCGCCGGCATCGGCGGCGCGGGTATGAGCGCCTACGCGTTGCTCGCGCGGGCGTGGGGCGCCGAGGTCGCGGGCTGGGACAGGAACGAGACGCCGTACCTCACACACCTCGACGGCGTCGACATCGCCATCGCGCCGGACCCGCCCGATCCGCCCGCGGGTTGGGAGGTCTTCGTCTCGACGGCGTTCGCGGGCCGCGTCGAGGGCCGTCCCCGCGCCGATCTCCTCGCCGAGCTCGTCTCGCTGCGCCGCTCGATCGTCGTCGCCGGGGCGCACGGGAAGACGACGACGAGCGCGATGATCGCATTCGTGCTCGACCGGCTCGGCCTCGACCCGGCCTTCCTCATCGGCGGCGAGGTCGAGCAGCTCGGCGGGAACGCGGCGGCGGGGAAGGGTTGGCTCGTCGTCGAGGGCGACGAATCCGACCGCTCAGTGGCGGCGCTGCAGCCGGAGATCGCGGTGCTCCTCAACGTCGACCTCGACCACCACACCACCTTCGGCTCCCGCGCCGAGGTCGAGGCGCTCTTCGAGGAGTGGCTCGCGCACGTGCCGCATGTCGTGCGCGCCGAGGAGCTCGCGCCCGCCGCGCTCGACCTCGCGGTACCCGGGGAGCACAACCGGCGCAACGCTGCCGCGGCGCTCGCCGCCCTGGAGCTCGCCGGCGTCGACCGGACCGAGGCGGAGCGCGTCATCGTCGAGTTCCGCGGCGCCGGCCGCCGGCTCGAGCGGAAGGGCGAGGCAGCGGGCGTCGCCGTCCTCGACAGCTACGCCCACCATCCCGCCGAGCTGGCCGCCGACCTCGCCGCCGCGCGGGGGGAGGGGCGTCTGGTCGCGCTCTTCCAACCGCACCTCTACTCACGCACGCTTCACCTCGCGCACGAGTTCGCGGTCGCACTCGCCGCCGCGGACGCCGTCTGCGTCACCGAGATCTACCCTGCCCGCGAGCACCCGATACCGGGCGTGAGCGGCCGGCTGATCGTCGACGAGCTCGCGCAGGTGCGGCCCGGGATGCGGCTGGGCTTCGCGCCGACGGTCGAGCAGGGGGCGCGGATGGTCGCCGGCTGGGCGCGCACGGGCGACACAGTGCTGACGCTCGGCGCCGGGGACGTCGACCGGGCCGCGCCGCTCATCCTCGAGGCGCTCGCGTGAGCGTCGAGCTCGCGCGGTACACGACGCTCGGCACCGGCGGGCCGGCGCGCGAGTTCGCTCGACCCGGCTCGATCGGCGAGGTCGAGACGCTGCTGCGGCGGGCGCGCGACGACGAGCTCGCGGTCGCCGTGGTCGGGCTCGGGTCGAACCTGCTCGTGGCGGACGACGGCGTCGATGCGCTCGTCCTGCACCTCGAGGGCGAGCTCGCGAGTGTCTCAGTCGAGGGCGAGCTGATGCGCGTCGGAGGCGGCGCGGCGAACGCGGTCGTCCTCCACCGGGCCCGCGCCGCCGGCCTCGGCGGCTTCGAGTTCGCCTGCGCCATCCCCGGCACGATCGGCGGCGGCGTCTGGATGAACGCCGGCGCCTACGGCGGCGACTTCTCCCAGGTGCTCCAAAGGGCGCTCGTGGTGACCGCGGACGGGACGGGCTGGCTGACGCCGGCCGAGCTCGGCATGTCGTACCGGCACTCGAGCCTCGAGCACGGACGCGTCGTCGTCGAGGCGGAATTGCGGCTGCACCCGCGCGATCCCGACGCGATCAAGAACGACGTGCGAGAGCTGAATAGGACGCGCAAGGACGCCCAGCCGACGAACCGGCGCACGTTCGGCAGCGTCTTCAAGAACCCGGATCACGACCTCAGCGCGGGGCGCATGCTCGAGGCGTGCGGCCTGAAGGGCCATCGGATCGGCGGCGCCCAGATCTCGCCGAAGCACGCGAACTTCATCGAGAACGCAGGCGGCGCGACGACAGCCGACGCGCTCGCGCTCATGGCGGAGGCACGTCGCCGGGCCCGCGAGCAGTTCGGCGTCGAGCTCCAGCACGAGGTCGAGTTCCTCGGAGAGATCTCGCTGCCGCCGCTTTGACGCGAAGGCTCGACGTTCTCGTCAGGATTCCCGCGATAGCGTGATCTCAGGGGGCCCCGCAGCCCCCTTGGGGGTCATCGGGACGGTAGGAGCGGGAGTGCTCGCGGCGAAATTCGGACGGTGCCCGCGAAGCGACGAGGCCCGGAGACGCGCGCTCGCGCTGAGGCGGTCGCGGTCGCCCACCCGGGCGCGAGGAAGCCGGTGCGGCGCGTGTCGCTCGCGCCCGGACGGCGGTCGCTCCTCGCCGGGCTCGGGATCGTCCTCGTCGCCGGCGGCCTCTACGCGGTCGCCCGCCAGACGTCCGTCTTCGCCATCCGTTCGATCCATGTCGGTGGCGCGCCGGCGCCCGTCGCGGCGCAGGTCGAGCGGGCGCTCGCCCCGTACCTGGGGAGGAGCCTCGTCGGCCTCGACGGCGGTGCCGTCGTGCGCCGCGTCGACTCGCTCCCGACCGTCGTCGGCGCCGTCCTCGACCGCAGCTTCCCGCACACGCTCCGCGTCGTTGTGACACCGGAACGCCCCGTCGCGGTCCTGCGCCACGGGCCGGACGCGTGGCTCGTCAGCGCCCGCGCCCGGCTGATCGCGCGCGTCGGGATCGGCGCCCACCCGAAGCTCCCCCGGATCTGGCTCGGGACGAACGCCTCCATCGGCCCCGCCGGCGCCTTCCTCGCGCCAGACACGGGCGCGATCGCGGCGCGAGCGCTGGCGTTCGCCTCCGGCTTCCCCGACCGGATCCAGACCGCGACCGACACGGGCGGGACGCTTCAGTTCCAGCTCTCATCCGGCGTCTCCCTCCGCCTCGGCGACTCCGCGAACCTGCCGCTCAAGCTCGCCGTCGCGCGACGCGCGCTGCGCGCTCTGCCGGCGGGCACGACCTACCTCGACGTAAGCCTTCCGGGACGGCCGGTGTCGGGCGCGAGCAGCGCCTTGCCCGCCCTGACGACGACGGTGATGGCCAACCCTCAAGTCTCAACTGGAGGTTGATGCTATGGAGGCTCCACCTCCGATTGACAGCGAGAATGCCTGCACGTACCCTGGCTCGCGTCTGCGCTTCAGCAGCCCCAATCCTCCACTGAAGGTTCAGAGATTCCGCCCATGAGCATGCGCGACCAGTCGGGCAACTACCTCGCCGTCATCAAGGTCGTCGGCGTCGGCGGCGGCGGCACGAACGCCGTCAACCGCATGGTCGACGCCGGGCTCGGCGGCGTCGAGTTCATCGCGGTGAACACCGACGCGCAGGCGCTGATGATGTGCGACGCCGACGTGAAGATCCACATCGGGTCGAAGGCGACGCGGGGCCTCGGCGCGGGCGCCGATCCCGCCGTGGGTCAGGCGGCGGCGCAGGAGAGCCGCGACGAGCTGAAGGAGGCGCTCAAGGGCGCGGACATGATCTTCGTCACCGCGGGCGAGGGCGGCGGCACCGGCACGGGCGCGGCCCCGATCGTCGCCGAGCTCGGCCGCGAGCTGAACGCGCTCACCGTCGGCGTCGTGACGCGACCGTTCGGCTTCGAGGGCAAGACGCGCTCCCGGCAGGCCGAGCAGGGCATCGAGGCGCTGCGCGACCGCGTCGACACGCTGATCGTGATCGAGAACGACCGGCTGCTCCAGGTGGTCGAGAAGAACACGTCCGTCGTGGACGCGTTCCGCACCGCCGACGACGTCCTCCGCCAGGGCGTCCAGGGCATCACCGACCTGATCACTGTCCCCGGGCTCGTCAACCTCGACTTCGCCGACGTGCGCACGATCATGCGCGACGCCGGCTCGGCGCTCATGGGCATCGGCACCGCCGCGAGCGACAACCGCGCGACCGAGGCAGCCCGGATGGCGGTCTCGTCGCCGCTGCTCGAGTCGTCGATCGAGGGCGCGACCGGGATCCTCCTCAACATCACCGGCGGCCCCGACATCGGCCTCTTCGAGGTCAACGAGGCCGCAGAGGTCGTGACGAGCGCCGCCGACCAGAACGCGAACATCATCTTCGGCGCCGTGATCGACGACGCGATGGGCGACTCCGTCCGTGTCACCGTGATCGCCACCGGGTTCGGCGGCCAGCGGCGGCGCAGGCGGCGCGAGATCGGCGGCGAGGCCCCGGTCGCCGCCAGCACCGGCGGCTTCGAGCGCACCTCGGAGGACGCGCTCGACGTGCCGTCGTTCTTGCGCGACGAGTAGCCCACCGGCGAGGTTTGAGCACGGAGGGGCGAGGGCACCAGACGTGTGCCCTCAAAGGGCTGGCCCATGAAAGCCAGCCCCACGACCCGGTCCGCCGCCCCGGTTCATCGACGATGAGCCGGGGCGGCCCCGTTTTGGGCGGGCTAGGATCGGCTCGGCATGGCGCAGACGCTGCAGCGCACCCCGCTCTACGACCGGCACGTCGCGCTCGGCGCCCGGATGGTCCCCTTCGCCGGCTGGGAGATGCCCGTGCAGTACGCAGGCGTCATCCCCGAGCACCGCGCCGTCCGCACCGACGCGGGCGTCTTCGACGTCTCGCACATGGGCGAGCTCGAGGTCGAGGGCCCGCGCGCGCTCGAGCTGCTCCAGTCGCTCCTCTCGAACGACCTCTCCCGCATCGAGCCCGGCCAGGCGCAGTACACGCTGCTCACGAACGAGCGCGGCGGGATCATCGACGACCTGATCGCCTACCGACTCGACGGGTTCCGCTACCTGCTCGTCGTCAACGCGTCCAACCGGGAGGCGGCCTTCCGCTGGCTGAAGGAGCGTGAGATCAGCGGCTCCGACGTCCGCGACGTCTCCGACGTGTACGCGCTGCTCGCCGTCCAGGGGCCGCGCGCGATCGAGCGGCTCGGCCTGCCTCGGGCGCCGCACAACACCTTCGCGATGGCGGAGGTCGACGGCGTCGAGGTGATGATCAACCGCACCGGCTACACCGGCGAGGACGGGTGCGAGCTGATGTGCATGGCAGACGACGCGGGCCGTCTCTGGGACGGCGTCCTCGCGCGCGGGGTCGTGCCGTGCGGGCTCGGCGCGCGCGACACGCTGCGGCTCGAGGTCTGCTTCCCGCTGCACGGCAACGACATCTCGCCGGACACCGATCCCATCTCGGCGGGTCTGGGCTGGGCGTGCAAGCTCGAGAAGGAGTTCACCGGCGCGGCCGAGCTACGCCGCATCAAGGAGGACGGGCCGAAGCGGAAGCTCGTCGCATTCGTCATGGAGGAGCCTGCGATCCCGCGGCAGGGCATGCCGATCGAGGGCGGCGGCGAGGTGACGTCCGGGACGCACTCGCCGATGCTGGAGGTCGGCATCGGGATGGGTTACGTGCCCGCCCCGATGGCGTCGCCGGACACGGAGCTGACGATCGACGTGCGCGGGAAGCCGCGGCGGGCGCGGGTCGTGAAGAAGCCGATCTACAAGAGGGAGGACTGAGTGGCAGCGGCGGAGAGCTATCCCGAGGACCTGAGGTACCACCCGGAGCACGACTGGGCCCGTGTCGACGGCGACGAGGCCGTCCTCGGGATCACCTGGTTCGCCGCCGACGCGCTCGGCGAGCTCGTCCACTTCGAGCCTCCCACGGTCGGTGCCACCATCGCGAAGGACCAGCCCTACGGCGAGGTCGAGTCGGTCAAGGCAGTCTCGGACGTGATCGCGCCGCTCTCGGGCGAGGTGCTCGAGGTCAACGCGACCGTCGTCGACGCGCCGGAGACGGTGAACGACGACCCCTACGGCAACGGCTGGCTCGTCCGGATCCGGCTCTCCGACCCCTCGGAGCTCGAGGCGCTGCTCGACCTCGCGGCCTACCAGCAGGTCCTGGCCGACCAGTGACGCACCCGTACCTGGCGCTCACCGACTCCGACCGCGAGGAGATGCTCACCGCGGTCGGCGTGGGCTCCGTCGAGGAGCTCTTCCGCGACATCCCGGCCGGCGTCCGCCTCGGGCGCGAGCTCGACCTCGAGCCGGCGCTCTCCGAGCACGAGCTCTCCGCGCACCTCGGCGCGCTCGCCGCGCGGAACGCCGACACGACGCGGGAGCTCTCCTTCCTCGGCGCAGGAATCTACGACCACTACGTCCCGGCGGTCGTCGACGCGGTGCTCCAGCGCGGCGAGTTCCTGACCGCCTACACGCCCTACCAGCCCGAGATGAGCCAGGGTGTGCTCCAGGCGATCTTCGAGTACCAGACCGCGATCTGCGAGCTGACCGGCATGGACGTCTCGAACGCGTCCGGCTACGACGGCACGACCGTCACAGCGGACGCCTGCTACATCGCGAAGCACGCGACCGGCCGGACGAAGGTCGTCGTCACCGCCGCCACGAACCCGCAAGTGCGCCAGGTCGTGAAGACCTACGCCCCCGGCTTCGGCCTCGAGGTCGTCGAGGTGGCACACCGGGGCGGGGTCACGGATGTCGACGAGCTCCGCGCCGCTGCCGACGGCGCGGCGGCCGTGATCCTCCAGCAGCCGAACGTCTTCGGCTGCCTCGAGCCGGCGCCGGAGCTCGTCGCCGCGGCGAACGACGCCGAGGCGCTGCCGATCGTCCACTGCGACCCGCTCTCGCTCGGAGTGCTCGAGGCGCCGGGCCGCTACGGCGCGGCGATCGCGCTCGGCGAGGGGCAGGCCGCCGGCAACTTCCCGTCCTACGGCGGGCCGCACTACGGCTTCCTCGCCGCGCGGCAGGACTTCATCCGCCGCATGCCGGGCCGAATCGTCGGCGAGATGGTGGACGCCGCGGGCGAGCGCGGCTATGTCCTCACCCTGCAGACCCGCGAGCAGCACATCCGTCGCGAGAAGGCCACCTCCAACATCACGACGAACCAGACGCTGCTCGCGCTCGGCGGCCTCGTCTACCTCACGTGGCTGGGCCCGCAGGGAATCCGCGAGCTGGGGGAGACCTGTCTCTCGCTGGCCGCGTACGCGAAGCAGCAGCTCCGGGCACGGGCCGGGCTCGAGCTCGTGTTTCCAGAGCAGGCAACGTTCAAGGAGTTTGCGGTGCGCGTCGGACGGAACGCGCGCGAGGTGGTCGCGGCGGCGCGCGAGCGCGGCGTCCACCCCGGCTACGCGCTCGGGCGCGACTACGAGGGCATGGACGACGTCCTGCTCGTCGCGGTCACGGAGAAGCGGACGCCGCAGGAGATCGACCGCCTCGCCGAGGTGCTCGCTGAGGTGACGGCGTGAAGCTGATCTACGAGAAGTCGCGGCCGGGCCGCCGCGCCTCCGCGATCCCGCGCCCGGAGGGGCTGCCCGAGCCGGAGATCCCGGAGAGCCTGCGCCGCGCCGAGCCGCCGCGCCTGCCGGAGGTGCCGGAGTTCGAGCTCATCCGCCACTTCACGGAGCTCTCGACGCGGAACTTCGGCGTCGACACGGGCTTCTACCCGCTCGGCTCCTGCACGATGAAGTACAACCCGCGGATCAACGAGCGCCTCGTGACGCTCCCCGGGTTCGCGAGCCTCCACCCGCTGCAGGAGGAGGACGGCGCCCAGGGCGCGCTCGAGCTGATGTGGCGGCTGCAGGAGATCCTCGCCGAGGTCACCGGCCTCGACGCGGTCTCTCTCCAGCCGGCCGCGGGCTCGCAGGGCGAGCTGACCGGCCTCATGCTCGTCCGCGCGTACTTCGACGACCGCGGCGAGGGAGCGCAGCGGCGCAAGGTCGTCATCCCGGACACCGCGCACGGCACGAACCCGGCGTCCGTGACGATGGCCGGCTACGAGCTCACGCCGGTCAAGACCGACCCGCGCGGCAACATCGACGTCGAGGACCTGCGCGGCAAGGTCGACGAGCACACGGCCGCGCTCATGCTGACCAACCCGTCGACGCTCGGCCTCTTCGACGAGAACATCGAGGAGATCGAGCGGATCTTCCACGGCGCCGGCGCGCTCATGTACTACGACGGCGCGAACCTGAACGCCGTCTGCGGCATCTCGCGGCCCGGCGACATGGGCTTCGACATCGTCCACATCAACCTGCACAAGACGTTCTCGCAGCCGCACGGCGGAGGCGGGCCGGGCGGCGGCCCGATCGCGGTGCGCAAGATGCTCGAGCCGTTCCTGCCGGTCCCGGCGGTCGTCCGCCGCGGCGAGGACGAGTTCGGCCTCGACTACGACCGCCCGCAGACGATCGGCAAGGTGCGCGGCTTCACCGGCCCGTTCGGCGTCTTCGTGCGCTCGTACGCGTACATGCGCATGTACGGGCCGCGCCTGCGCGAGATGTCCGAGACGGCCGTGCTCAACGCGAACTACCTGCGCGCGCGACTCCAGGACGCCTACGAGCTCCCGTACGACCGCCTCTGCATGCACGAGTTCGTCCTGTCCGCGCGCGGCCTCAAGCGCGAGCACGGCGTCACCGCGCTCGACGTCGCGAAGCGGTTGATGGACTTCGGCTACCACCCGCCGACGATCTACTTCCCGCTCGTCGTCCCCGAGGCGCTGATGATCGAGCCGACCGAGACCGAGACGAAGGAGACGCTCGATGCGTTCTGCGAGGCGATGCTCGCGATCGCTCGCGAGGCGGCCGGGAGCCCGGAGACGCTGAAGGAGGCGCCGCACCACCGGCCGGTCAAGCGGCTCGACGAGGTGCGCGCCGCGAAGACTCCGGTCGTGAAGTACGAGTTCGAGCGGCACCCGGAGGCGGGCGGCGAGCCGAGCGCGGTCGCGGCCGAGGCGCCGAAGGGCGTCTGACGGACGTCCGGATCGACAGCTCCCTCGACGGGATCGACTGGGCGCAGGCGAAGGCCGACCTCGCCGCCGACGACTTCGACAACGGCCGCTCGCCCGAGCAGCTCCGGCGCTCGTTCGAGCGGTCGCAACACGTCGCGATCGCGCGCGACGGCGAGCGCGTCGTCGGCATGGCGCGGCTCCTCTCCGACGGCGTCTGCAACGCGTATCTGCTCGACGTCTGGACGAAGTCGTCCCACCGGCGGCGCGGGATCGCGTCGGAGCTCGTACGGCGCCTCGTCGCGGAGGTGCCCGGCCAGCACGTCGGCCTGCAGACCGACAACGCGCAGGCGCTCTACCGGTCGCTCGGCTTCGACTTCCAGCCGGACTTCATGTCCATCGTCTCGGGCCGCTGGCTCGAGGGTGGATAGGATCGCGCCGTGTTCGGCAAGAACGCCAAGGCCGAGATGCTCAAGCGCGTGCCGCTGTTCTCGGACTGCTCGCGCGCCGAACTCGCGCGCGTCGCGGAGATCGCCGACGAGATGGCGTTTCCGCCCGGCCGGACGCTGATCCAGGAGGGCAAGCCGGGCCGCGAGTTCTTCGTCATCGCCGACGGCAGCGTCGACGTCAGGCGGAAGGGTCGCAGGTTGCCGCAGCGCGGCGACGCGAGCTTCTTCGGGGAGATGGCGCTCCTGACCGGGAAGCCGCGCAACGCCTCTGTGACGACGACATCGCCGGTGCGTGCGCTCGTGATCACCGACCGCGCGTTCAAGCAGCTGCTCGACGAGGTGCCGTCGATCCGGGCGAAGATCCTGACGAACCTCGCCTCGCGGATCCCCGACGGCTCGTGAAGGCGCGGCTCCTACTCGTGCTGCTCGCGCTCGCGGCGGCGGCGTTCCCGGCGGCGGCCTCGGCGTCTCACCGCGCGGGCGCGTGCACGCCCGGCATGACGAAGGTCGCCGGCACGGATGCCCGCACCTTCTGCGGGCCGGCGAAGGCCACGGTCACCGTCGGCGGGAAGACACTTTCGTTCAGCGGCGGCGCCTGCGAGCACACGGCCGCGTACGTGTCCGTGAACATCGGCACGGTCGTCCTCGGACAGACCTCGGCGAAGAAGCCGGACTACTTCGGGCTCAACGTCGGCGCCGGGGTCGGCGCGGGCAACAGGCCCGCCCCGCACGACGGCTCCTACACCGGCGCGGTCGTCGCGGCCGTCAAGTCCGGGAAGTCGTACCTCGTCCGCGGCGACACGGCCAAGGTGACGCTCGCCGGAAACCGCTCGCACGGGACGTTCGCGAGCACGCTCCTCTTCGGCGGCGGCGCCGTCAGCGGCACGTTCAGCTGCGGCTGACGGCCGCGCGCTCGCGCTTCGGCGCCGCCGCGAGCTGCCCGCAGGCCGCCTCGATGTCCCGCCCGCGCGTGAGGCGAACGGTTGCGGGCACGTGCGCGCGGTCGAGGACGGCCTTGAACGCGGCGATCCTGTCACGCGACGAGCCGTCGTAGAGGCCAGTGGGGTTGTAGGGGATCAAGTTGACCTTGAAGTCGTCGCGTCCGAGGAGCTCCGCGAGCGCGCGCGCCTGCTCGGGCGAGTCGTTCACACCGGCGAGCATCACGTATTCGACGTAGACGCGCCGGTTCGTCGCCCGCGCGTGGCGGCGGCATTCGGCGACGACGTCGCGCAGGGGGTAGCGGTCGTTCACCGGCATGATCCGCGAGCGCAGCGCGTCGTCAGGCGCGTGCAGCGAGAGCGCGAGCCGGATCGGCTCCTCGACCTCGTCGACGAAGCGCGTCAGCCCGGGCAGCCAGCCGACCGTGGAGATCGTCGTCCGGCGGTGCGTGATCCCGACGTCCGGCAGCCGGCGCGCGGCCGCGAGCACCTCGTCCAGGTTCAGCATCGGCTCGCCCATGCCCATGAAGACGGCGTGGTCGACCTCGGTGCGGCGGCGGAAGTGGAGCGCCTGGTCGAGGATCTCCGACGCGGTCAGGTTGCGGCCGAACGCCATCGAGCCGGTTGCGCAGAACGTGCACGTCAGCGGGCAGCCGGACTGGGAGGAGAGGCAGAGCGAGCGGCGCCCGTCGCGGTACTGCATGAGCACGGCCTCGACCGGGTGGCCGTCCGCGGTGCGGAAGAGCGTCTTGACCGTGCCGTCGCGCGCCTCGCGCTCGGTCTCGACCGTCAGCGTCGAGAACGGCACTGCGCCGGCGAGCTCCTCGCGCAGCGCGCGCGGGAGGTTCGTCATCGCCTCGTAGCCGTCAGCGCCGCGGGCCGTCCACTCCCACACCTGCTTTGCGCGGAAGGCCGGCTCGCCGCGCTCGCGCAGCGTCGTCTCGAGCAGCGTCAGATCCACGTGGTCACGGTAGCGAGGGGGTGCGACAATCGCGCCATGGCCGTGCGCGACGGCTTCCTCACCACCGGCGCGGGCCTGCGCGACTGCTTCCCGCTGCGCCTCTACGACAAGGCGAAGCGGCTCGGCGTCTGGGACCCGTCGGCGCTCGACCTCTCCCGCGACCCGGAGGACTGGGCGCGCATGACCGAGCCGGAGCGGCAGGGCATCCTCCAGATCTCGACGCTCTTCCTCGCCGGTGAGGAGGCGGTGACGCTCGACCTGCTCCCGCTCGTGCTCGCGATCGCGCGCGAGGGCCGGATCGAGGAGGAGCTCTTCCTCACCTCGTTCCTCTGGGAGGAGGGCAAGCATCTTCAGCTCTTCCGCCGCTGGCTCGACGAGGTCGGCGGGCGGCCGGAGGGGCTCGACCACTGGGTGACGCCGAGCTACCGGCAGCTGTTCGCGGAGGAGCTCCCGGCGGCGATGGGCGCGCTGCTCGCGGATCCGTCCCCGGCGACGCAGGCGCGCGCGGCGGTGACCTACAACATGATCGTCGAGGGCGTCCTTGCGGAGACCGGCTACTCCGTCTACCACAACGCGCTCGAAGAGCGGGACCTGCTTCCGGGCCTGCGCGCGGGGATCGCGCACGTGAAGCGCGACGAGTCCCGCCACATCGCGTACGGCGTCTACCTGCTCTCGCGGCTCGTCGCGGCCGACCCCGGGCTCTGGGAGGTCGTCGAGGCGCGGATGCACGAGCTGCTGCCGCTCGCCCTGGCGTTCGTCGAGGAGTCGTTCGAAGGGTTCGAGGAGCTGGACGAGCTTCCGTTCGGGATCGGGCAGGAGGTCGTGGCGGAGTGGGCGACCGCGAACTTCTCGAAGCGGTTCGCGCGGATCGAGCGGGCGCGCGGCCGTTCCCTCGCGGAGATCGAGGCGGAGGCGCTAGCGTCAGAGGAGTGATCGACCTCCGCTCCGACACGCTGACCAGGCCCGTCCCCGAGATGCTCGCCGCGATGGCGGCCGCCGAGGTGGGGGACGAGCAGTACCTCGAGGATCCGACGACGAACGAGCTCCAGCGCCGGATGGCGGAGCTGCTCGGCCACGAGGCGGCCCTCTTCCTGCCGACGGCGACGATGGCGAACCAGGCCGCGCTGCGCGCGCAGACGAGGCCGGGCGGGGTGCTGCTCGCCGAGGAGCGGACGCATATCCTCGTCTACGAGTGGGGCGGTCCGGCGATCCACTCCGGGCTGATCATGCGCGGCGTTCCGTCCGAGCACGGCCGGCTCACACCGCGGCACGTCTGGGCGGAGAACGACCCCGACCTCGGGCCGGGCGGGGTCGTCGTGCTCGAGAACACGCACCGGAGCTCCGGCGGGACGATCTGGCCGCTCGACGAGCTCCGGGCGACGATCGACGCGGCGCGCGAGCGCGGGGCGGCCGTCCATCTCGACGGGGCGAGGCTCTTCAACGCGTCCGTTGCCGCCGGCCTGCCGCCCTCGGCGTGGGCGTCGCTC
>JAFAIV010000041.1 GCA_019236545.1 Actinomycetota bacterium
TCGACGACGTCGGCGCCGACGAGCTCGCAGACGTTCGCGATCTCGTTGATGAAGCTGATGCGCGTCGAGAGGAAGGCGTTCGCGGCGAGCTTCACGAGCTCCGCCGACGGGACGTCCGTGCGCACGACCTCGCAGTCGATCCCGGTGTGGAGCGCGACGACGCGCTCGGCGTCGTCCGGTTCGAACGCGCCGACGACGATCCGGTCCGGGTTCATGAAGTCGCGGACGGCGCTGCCCTCGGCCAGGAACTCCGGGTTCGAGACGTAGCCGACGTTCACCAGCCCGCGCGCGTCCAGGCGCGCGCGCACGGCCTCGCCTGTGCCGACGGGGACGGTGCTCTTCATGACGACGAGCGGCCGCCCCGGCACGTCCTGCGGGATCTCGTCGATCACCGACCAGACGTAGCGGAGGTCGGCGTCGCCGGAGTACGTCGGCGGCGTCCCGACTGCGACGTAGAGGAAGTCGGAGCCGTCGACGGCGTCGTGGACGTCGAGCGTGAACGTCAGGCGGTCGCGGTTGCGCTCGATCACCTCGTCGAGGCCCGGCTCGTAGATCGGCACCTCGCCGGCCTGCAGCCGGGCGATCCGCTCCGGAACGACGTCGCGGACGACGACCTCGTGCCCGAGCTCCGAGAAGCACGCGCCTGTGACGAGGCCGACGTAGCCGGCGCCGAAGATCCCGATCCGAGCCATGAGCGGGCCTAGCCTACTTCGCGAGCGGCTGGAGCCCGCGGGCGATCGCGATCATCGTCTCGTTCGAGAGCTCGTTCTGCAGCGTGTTGATCACCCAGTAGCTCGCGCCGCCCTGGTGCAGCACGATCATCTGGATGTGGCCGCCCGTCGTGTAGAGGGAGTAGCGGCGGCCGCCGAGCGTGACCTGGCCGGTGGCGCCGCCGAGGATCGGCGCGCTCTGCCACGTCGTCTCCTCGACCTGCCAGTAGACGTTCCCGGCGCCGGTGACGAAGGAGAGCACGACCTCGTTGTGATTCCGGATCGGGTGGAAGAGTCGGATCCCGTCCATCGCGGAGATGTGCGACCCGTTCGCGATCTGCGTCGGCACCATCAGCCGGAAGCCGGCCTTCGCGCGCACCTGCTGGAGGTACGAGTCGGTCGCCTGCGGGTCGAAGCTCACCGCGGCGGGCTGGCGCGCCGGCGGCGCCTGCACCGGCGCGGGTGGCTGCAGGCTGCCGCTGAAGCTCGTCCCGAGCGCGACCACCGTCAGCGGGTTGCCGGACTGCTGCGCGAACGGCGCGATCGCCGGTGAGAACTGCTGCAGCTTCACGTTCGTCCCGAAGAGCTGCGCGAGCTGCCTCGCCGCCTGCTGCGAGCTCGGCTGGACGGGGTCCCAGTAGATCGTCGTCGGGATCGTCTCGGCCGGCGCGTTCGCCGGGATCGTCGGCGGCAGCGTTCGCGTCGAGTAGCCGTCCTGGGTCAGCAGATAGGTCGTGTTCGCGGCACGCCCGGCGACGTTGCCGGCGTTCAGGACGAGCGTCGTGATCTGCGCCGGCTTCAGCGGCTTCTGCGCCTTCGTGGCCGTCTTCGGCTTGATCCCGAGCGCCTGGTCGCCTGCGCGCGTCGGCAGCGAGACGTCCGGATGCAGGAACGTGCTGACGGCCTGGTCGATCGCCGATTGCGGCGCGATCAGCTCGGCGCCCTGGATCCCGTACGGCTGGAGCAGCGTCGGGTCGATCGCGACGCGGAAGGTGTGGTTGCCGCCGAGGTGGTACGCGAGGCCGGCGTACGCCTGGATCTCCGACAGGCTCGGCGCCCCGCCGCCGCCGCGGGCGATCTCGAGGTTCCCCTTCAGCGCGCCGATCAGCTGCGGGATCTCGGTCAGGCCGAGCTCGCTGCGCACGCGGCTCTTCAGCGCCTCGAAGAAGAGCTGCTGGCGCGCGTTCCGGTAGAGGTCGGAGTCCGTATGCCGGTAGCGGACGTACTGGAGCGCCTGGCCGCCGTCGAGGAGCTGGTAGCCGGGCTCGAGGTCGATCGCCGAGACGCCGGTGTTCGGCGGGATGTAGTAGCGGCGGTCGACGTTCATGAAGACGCCGTGCAGCCGGTTGACGATCTGCTTGAAGCCGTGGAAGTCGAGCGTGATGAAGTAGTTGATCTGCAGCCCGGTCAGGTGCTCCATCGTGTCCAGCGTCCCCTCGGGGCCGTTCTGGCCGCAGAGCGCCCAGGCCGCGTTGATCCGGTCGTGCGTGAAGACCGTGTCGCCGGTGCAGTAGATCGGGACGACGAGATCGCGCGGCAGCGAGAGGAGCGACAGCGTCTTGTTCACCGGGTCGGCACGGACGAGCATCAGCGTGTCGGAGTTCGAGCCTGCGAAGGTCGTGCCGTCCCCCGAGCGGTGGTCGTAGCCCGCGATCAGGGCGATCGCAGGCTGTGACGCGGCGGGCACCTTCGAGAGGATCGTCTGCGCATTCCGGACGGCCCTCGAGTGCGCGGCGATCGCGTTCAGGCTCTCGTGGCCGTAGAGGTAGAGGCCCCCGCCGAGGCCGGCGCCGACCACCACGAGGACGAGGACGATCCAGCCGAAGATGCGGCCGAAGAGGGCGGCGGTGCTCCGGGGCGGAGGCGGCGGCTGGCGGTAGCGCCGCATCGGCGCGGCGAGCGGCAGCTGCGCGTGCCCGTTGCCGTTGGCGTCGCCGTTCGGCGAGATCGCGCGGCCGATTCCTCTCTTGAGCGTCGTGCGCATACGCGTGGGGCGCCCGTCAGGCGCCCGCGAAGCGAGGATAGCCGAGCGCCCGGAGGGCCTCCGCTAGATGCCGCCCGAGGCGGCGACCAAACGCTTCGCGAGGAGTGCAGCGAGCGCGTTCATCCCGGCGCCCGGGATGGCGTTGCCGCGGGCGAGCGCGTGCAGGACGACCGAGACGCGGCCGACGCCGATCCCGATCAGCTCCGTCACGATCGGAACAGACGTTTTCTGCTTCGCGCCCGTCAACGCCAGCACGAGCCGGTAGTGGAGCGCGCGCTCGCCGAGCTTCGGCGCGGGGAGCTCGGTCGCCGAGACGAGCCGGACGCCGATGTGCTGCGGCGCGAGCTGGCGGTTCGCGGCCTCGAGCAGGCAGGTGCGCATGAGCGCGAGCGTCGAGAGCCGCCAGTCGGTCGTCGCCTGGGCGGCCGTCTTGAAGACGTCGACCTCGCTACCGACGCTCGTCAGGCCGTCCGACCAGAGGAAGGTCGGGTCGATCCGCGCGGTCTGCGTCAGCTCGGACTCGTTGGGCTCGGTCGTGCACGGCGGCGTCTGCGCGCGCGGCGGCTGCACCCGCCAACCCTTCGGCAGGTCGGTCCTGCCGAGCGCGATCGACTGCGCCAGCTTCGTGTCGGCGGCGGTGTGCCGCTGCTGCGGCTCCTTCGGGTCGCGCGCGGACGCGGTGCTCGCGAGGACGAGCGCCGAGATCCCCAGCGCGAGAAGGGCGACGCGCATCTACCGAGGCTACCGGCTGGGAACGTCGTCGGCAAAGCCGCCGACGTCCGCCGGCCGAGCCGCCCTAGGCCCGGACCTCCGCGGCGTCGACTCCGGGGGTGTACGCGAGGTTCGGCCGAAGCCAGCGCTCCGCCTCCTCGACCGGGACGCCCTTGCGCGCGGCGTAGTCCTCGACCTGGTCCCGGCCGACGCGGCCGACCGAGAAGTAGCGCGCGTGCGGGCTCGCGAGGTAGATGCCGCTGACGCTCGCGGCCGGCAGCATCGCGAACGACTCGGTCAGCTCGAGGCCGAGCTCCTCGGCGCGCAGGAGGTCGAAGAGCTTCCGCTTCTCGCTGTGATCCGGGCACGCGGGGTACCCGAACGCCGGGCGGATTCCGAGATAGCGCTCCGCGATCAGTTGTTCGTTCGACAGCTTCGGCCCCGTCTCGTACCACGCACGGCGCGCGACCTCGTGGAGGTACTCGGCGAACCCCTCGGCGAGGCGATCGGCGAGTGCCTTGACCATGATCGCGTGATAGTCGTCGTGCTCGGCCTCGAAGCGGGCGGCGAGCTCGTCGGCGCCGATGCCGGCGGTGACCGCGAACGCGCCCAGGAAGTCGCCCGACGGCGCGACGTAGTCGGCGAGGCTGCGGTTCGGGCGCGAGTCGCCGTAGTCCGACTGCTGCCGCAGGAAGCTGAAGCGCGTCTCTCCGTTGTCATAGTTGACAACTATGTCGTCACCGTCGGACGACGCCGGCCAGAACCCGTAGACGCCGCGCGCCGTGAGGAGCCTCTCGCGGACGATCCGGTCGAGCAGCCGCTGCGCGTCGTCCCAGAGCTCCCGCGCGGCCGGCTGGTCGAGGATCGCCGGGAAGCGGCCCTTCAGCTCCCAGGCGTGGAAGAAGAACTGCCAGTCCACGTACGGCTGCAGCTCCTCGAGCGACGGCTCGACCACACGCGCGCCCGTGAACGCCGGCTCGCGCACGTCGTCGAACGCCACCCGCTGCCGGTTCGCGCGCGCCGCCTCGAACGGGAGCAGCGGCTTGCGCTCCTTCTCCTCGTGCAGCTCGCGCAGCCGGTCCTGATCGGCGCGGTTCTCGAGCTCGAGCTGGCCGCGGCGCACCGGGTCGAGCAGGTCGGACATGACGGAGACGACGCGCGACGCGTCGAGGACGTGGACGACCGGCTGCGAGTACGCGGGCGCGATCCGGACGGCCGTGTGCTGGCGCGAGGTCGTCGCGCCGCCGATCAGCAGCGGCAGCGTCAGGCCACGGCGCTCCATCTCCTGCGCCACGTCGACCATCTGGTCGAGCGACGGGGTGATCAGCCCCGAGAGGCCGACGACGTCGGCGCCCTCGGCGAGCGCCGTGTCGAGGATCGTGTCGCCCGGCACCATCACGCCGAGATCGAGCACCTCGTAGTTGTTGCAGCCGAGGACGACGCCGACGATGTTCTTGCCGATGTCGTGGACGTCGCCCTTGACGGTGGCGAGGACGACCTTTCCCTGCGTCCGCCCCGCGCCGCCGGCGGCCTTCTCGGCCTCCATGTACGGCTCGAGGTGGGCGACGGCGCGCTTCATCGCGCGGGCGCTCTTCACGACCTGCGGCAGGAACATCTTCCCGGCGCCGAAGAGGTCGCCGACCACCTGCATGCCCGCCATCAGCGGGCCTTCGATCACGTCGAGCGGCCGGTCGTAGCGCTGCCGCGCCTCCTCGGCGTCCGCCTCGATGAAGTCGACGATGCCGTGGACGAGCGCGTACTCGAGCCGCTTCTCGACCGGCGCCTCGCGCCACGAGAGGTCGCGCTCCCGCCGCGTGCCCTCGCCCCGGACGCGCTCGGCGATCTCGACGAGGCGCTCCGTCGCGTCGGGTCGGCGGTCGAAGATGACGTCCTCGACGCGCTCGAGCAGCTCCGGCTCGATGTCCTCGTAGAGCACGAGCTGCCCCGCGTTGACGATGCCCATGTCGAGTCCGGCGCGGATGGCGTGGTAGAGGAAGGCGGAGTGCATCGCCTCGCGGACGACGTCGTTGCCTCGAAACGAGAACGACAGGTTCGAGATGCCGCCGCTCGTGCGCACGCCCGGGCAGCGCTCCTTGATCAGCGGCAGCGCCTCGATGAACGCCTTCGCGAACGAGTTGTGCTCCTCGATCCCGGTCGCGACGGCGAGCACGTTCGGGTCGAAGACGATGTCCTCGGGCGGGAAGCCGGCCTGCTCGACGAGCAGCCGGTACGCGCGCTCGCAGATCGCGACCTTGCGCTCGACGGTCTCCGCCTGGCCCTGCTCGTCGAACGCCATCACGACGACGCCCGCGCCGTAGCGGCGGACGACGCGCGCCTGCTCGAGGAACGCCTCCTCTCCCTCCTTGAGCGAGAGCGAGTTGACCACGCCCTTCCCCTGCAGGCACTTCAGCCCCGCCTCGAGCACCGTCCACCGCGAGCTGTCGACCATGATCGGGAGCCGCGCGACCTCGGGCTCCGTCGCGATCAGGTTGAGGAAGGTGCTCATCGCCCGCTCGCCGTCGAGCAGGTCGGCGTCCATGTTCACGTCGAGGAGGTTCGCGCCGCCGCGCACCTGCTCGAGCGCGACCTCGACGGCCTCCTGGAAGTCCTTGCCCTCGATCAGGCGGCGGAAGCGCGCGGAGCCGGTGACGTTCGTGCGCTCGCCGACCATGACGAAGTTCGTGTCCTCGCGGATCTCGAACGGCTCGAGGCCGCTGAAGCGCGTCGCCGGATGCGGCGCGGGCATGCGCCGAGGCGCCACACCGTCGACGGACTGCGCGATCCGGCGGACGTGCTCCGGCGTCGTCCCGCAGCAGCCGCCGACGATGTTGACGAGGCCGTCGCGGGCGAACTCGCCGAGGAAGCGGCTCGTGTCCTCGGGCCCCTCGTCGTGCAGGCCGAGCTCGTTCGGCAGGCCGGCGTTCGGGTAGCAGGCGACCCACGTCGTCGCGATCCGTGAGAGGTCCTCGACGAACGGACGCATCTCGGTCGCGCCGAGCGAGCAGTTGACGCCGACGATCAGCGGCCTCGCGTGCTCGACGGAGAGCCAGAACGCCTCGACGGTCTGGCCGGAGAGGTTGCGGCCCGACTTGTCGACGGCGGTGAACGAGAGCCAGAGCGGCAGCTCCGGCGCCTCGTCCTGCGCGGCGGCGATCGCGGCCTTCGCGTTCAGCGTGTCGAAGACCGTCTCGATCAGGAGCAGGTCGACGCCGCCCTCGCGCAGCGCGCGGATCTGGTGCGCGTACGCGGCGTGGACGTCGTCGAAGGTCGCGGCGCGGTAGGCCGGGTCGTCGACGCGCGGGGAGAGCGACAGCGACACGTTCAGCGGCCCGAGCGAGCCGGCGACGAACTTCGGGCTGCCGGTCTTCGCGGCCCACTCGTCGGCCGAGGCGCGGGCGAGCCGAGCGCCCTCGAGGTTCATCTTCTCCACGATCTCGGGGTCGAAGCCGTAGTCGGCCTGCCCGATCGTCGTCGCGGTGAAGGTGTTCGTCGTGGCGATGTCGGCGCCGGCGGCGAAGTAGTCGCCGTGGATGCGGGAGATCAGCTCCGGCTGCGTCAGGTTGAGCAGGTCGGGGTCGCCGGCGACGTCGTGGGAGTGGTCGCGGAACCAGTCGCCGCGGTAGCCCTCCTCCCCGCGCACCTCGCGCTGCAGGAGCACGCCCCACGACCCGTCGAGGATCGCGATCCGTTCGGCGAGGATGGCTTCGAGGGCTGTGCGCGTGTCCGTCATCGTTGCTCCCGCCTTCCGCTCCGGGAGCACCGGGACCGGCGCCCTCGGCTCTTTAGGCGTTTGGTAACCCGGTCGCCAAGCTGCCTGTCAAAGTTCTCCGGGTAGCTCAAAGGTAGCAACGCGAAGCCGCTAGGGTGCCGCCGGAATGGTGGAGATCAACGACGGGCCGAGCCTTCGCGCGGCGCTGCTGGAGATCGCCGGGGACTTCTCGTTCACGTGGACGCCCGGCGCGCGGGCCCTCTTCGCCGAGCTCGCGCCGGAGCGGTTCGCAGAGCTCGGGCACAACCCGAAGGCGCTGCTCTCGGAGCTGACGAACGGCGACCTCGAGCGCGCGCTGACGCCGGAGTACGCGATCCAGCTCGGGCGCGTGCAGGCGCGGCTGGCGGCGGAGCGCGAGCGCGTCACGTGGTGGGAGGAGCGGCCGCGCCCGAAGGACTTCCTCGTCGCCTACTTCTCCGCGGAGTTCGGCCTCGACCAGAGCCTGCCCGTGTACTCGGGCGGCCTCGGGATCCTCGCCGGCGACCACCTGAAGGCGGCGTCCGAGCTCGGCGTCCCGCTCGTCGGAATCGGCCTCTACTACCGGCGCGGCTACTTCCGCCAGCGGCTCGACCAGGGCGTCCGCCAGGTCGAGCGCTACCCGCGCAACGACACGAGCCGCCTGCCGCTGACGCTCGTGCCGATGGCGCCGGTCGTCGAGCTCGCGACCGACGACGGGGAGCTCGTCCCGGTGCGGATCGGCGTCTGGCTGGCGAAGGTCGGACGCGTGCGCCTCTTCCTGCTCGACACGAAGGTCGAGGGAAACCCGGACTGGGCGCGCGCGGTCACCGACACGCTCTACGGCGGCGACCGGCAGAACCGGCTGCGCCAGGAGCTCGTGCTCGGCGTCGGCGGCGTTCGCGTCCTCCGCCGGCTCGGGCTCGAGCCGAGCGTCTTCCACATGAACGAGGGCCACTCGGCCTTCCTCCAGCTCGAGCGGCTGCGCGAGCTCGTCGAGGAGGGCGGCGTCGATCCCGAGGACGCGATCGAGCGGCTGCGCGCCTCCTCCGTCTTCACGACGCACACGCCCGTCCCCGCCGGGAACGAGGTCTTCGACGAGGAGCTCGTCCGGCGCAACGTCGGCGGCCTCGTCGAGCGCTGCGGGCTCTCGTGGGAGCGGTTCCGGGAGCTCGGCAAGGCGCAGCCGGACGACCCCGCCTTCGGGATGACGCCCTTCGCGCTGCACACGTCGGCCTACGCGAACGGCGTCTCGGCGCTGCACGGAGCGGTGTCGCGCGAGATGTGGCAGCCGCTCTGGCCGGACGCGGCCGTCGACGAGGTGCCGATCACGTCGATCACGAACGGCGTCCACGTCCGCACCTGGATCTCGGACGAGCTCGAGGACCTGCTCGGCCACACGAACCCGAAGCTCGAGTCGGCGCTCGACCTGTCCGACCAGGTGCTCTGGGACGCGCACCAGGGCGCGAAGCAGCGGATGCTCGACTTCGTCTCCACGACGCGCGGCGTCGGCGGCCTCGAGGCGGACATCCTCACGATCGGCTTCGCGCGCCGGTTCGCGACCTACAAGCGCGCGTCGCTCCTCTTCTCGCAGCCGGAGCGGCTGGCGAAGCTGCTCGACGACCCGCGGCGCCCGATCCAGATCCTGATCGCGGGCAAGGCGCACCCGGCCGACGAGGGCGGCAAGGATGTGATCCAGCGCGTGATCGAGTTCGCGCGTACGCCGGAGGCCGCGGACCGCGTGCGCTTCCTCGAGGACTACGAGATGACGCTGGCGCGGCGCCTCGTCCAGGGCGTCGACGTCTGGCTGAACACGCCGCGCCGCCCGATGGAGGCGTCGGGCACCTCGGGGATGAAGGCGGCGCTGAACGGCGTCCTCAACTGCTCGATCCTCGACGGCTGGTGGGCGGAGGGCTACTCGCCGGACGTCGGCTTCGCGATCGGGGACGAGGCGACCGAGGGGCTGAGCGAGGAGGAGCAGGACGCCGCCGACGCGGAGGCGCTCTTCGCCGTCCTCGAGGAGCAGGTCATCCCCGCGTACTACGACCGCAAGGGCCTCGCCGCGCCGGCGCGCTGGGTGGCGATGATGCGCCAGTCGATCGCGCGGCTCGGGACGGAGTACTCGACGACGCGGATGGTCGCCGAGTACACGGACCGGCTCTACCTGCCGGCGCACGAAACCGCGCCGCGCGAGCCCTCTCCCGTCGGCTGAGCGCTAGCTGCGGCCGGCGACGGTCAGCTGGTTCTCGGCGTGGCGGATGCGCTGCTCGAGCTGCCAGCGGTCCGCCGTCGAATCGCCCGACTCGACGCGCTGCAGCTCGGCCTGCGCCTCCTCGAGCTGCCGCCGCGCGCGGTCGGCGTCGATCTCCCCCGCCGCGACGGCGTCGTCCACGAGCGCGATCGCCCGGTCCTCCAGCACCTGGAAGAAGCCGGGGCCTGTCGCGTACTCCCGCACCTCGCCGTCGCCCAGGTGGACGCGCGTCGAGCCGGCGTTGAGCATCGCCACGAGCGGCGCGTGGCGCGCGAGGACGCCGATCTCGCCGGCCGCGCCGGGGACGATCACCATCTCGGCGTCGCCCTCGAACGCCGGCCCCTCCGGTGTGACGACGGAGACGCTGAAGAGCGGGTGGTCTGCCACGGCTCGCCCTACGCGGTCGCGCCGGCGGTCGCGCCGGCGGTCTCGGCCTCGGCGCCCGCCTCGTCCTGCGCCTCGGGCTCGGAGTCGCTGTCGTCGCCGCCGAGCTCCTTCGCGCGCTTCACCGCGTCCTCGATCGTCCCGACCATGTAGAACGCCTGCTCCGGCAGGTCGTCGTGCTTGCCGTCGAGGATCTCGTTGAAGCCGCGGATCGTGTCCTCGAGCTTCACGAAGACGCCCGGCGTGCCGGTGAACTGCGCGGCCGTGAAGAACGGCTGCGAGAAGAAGCGCTCGATCTTGCGGGCGCGCGCGACGACCAGCTTGTCCTCGTCGGAGAGCTCGTCGATGCCGAGGATGGCGATGATGTCCTGCAGGTCGCGGTAGCGCTGCAGCATCTCCTGGACGCGCGTCGCGGTGCGGTAGTGGTCGTCCGACACGACGCCCGGCTGGAGCGCGCGGGAGGTCGAGTCGAGCGGGTCGACCGCCGGGTAGATGCCCTTCTCCACGATCGAGCGCGAGAGCACCGTCGTCGAGTCGAGGTGGGCGAACGTGTTCGCCGGTGCCGGGTCGGTGAGGTCGTCCGCGGGGACGTAGATCGCCTGCACCGAGGTGACCGAGCCGGCGCGCGTCGAGGTGATGCGCTCCTGGAGCTGGCCCATCTCGGTCGCCAGCGTCGGCTGGTAGCCGACGGCGCTCGGCATGCGGCCGAGGAGCGCCGACACCTCCGAGCCCGCCTGGACGAAGCGGAAGATGTTGTCGATGAAGAGCAGCACGTCCTGGCCCTGGTCGCGGAAGTACTCCGCCATCGTCAGGCCG
>JAFAIV010000104.1 GCA_019236545.1 Actinomycetota bacterium
CTCTTCCTGCTCGCCGACTCGACGGCATGGCTGTTCGTCGCGCGCGGACTTCAAGGGCTCGCCACAGGCGGCGCGATCAGCGCCGCCAGCGCGGCACTCCTCGACCTGCACCCGCGCAAGGACGCCGGGCGCGTCGCGCTGACCAACGGGATCGCAGCGTCGTCCGGGCTCGGCGCCGGGATGCTTGCCTCCTCGGCGCTCGTCCAGATCGGCTGGGAGCCGAGGATGCTCCCGTTCGTCGTCCTGCTCGCCCTCGTCGCCGTCGCCCTCACCGGGGCGTACCTCATGCCGGAGCCCGACACGCGTCGCGGCCACTTCCACCTGACCCTCGAGCGGCCGCATGTGCCCGCGGTCGTCCGCCGGCCGTTCGTGCTCGCCGCGCTCGCCGTCCTCTCTTCCTGGTCGATCGGAGCGCTGTTCTTCTCGCTCGGCCCGGAGCTCGGCGCACAGCTCTTCCACTCGAACGACGCCGTCGTCGCGGGCACCGGAGTCGTGACGCTGACCGCGGCCGCCGCCGTCGCGCAGATCCTGACGGGGCGCACCGCGCCGTGGCTGGCCACAAGCCTCGGCTCCCTCGCGCTCAGCGTCGGGATCCTCCTGATCGCGCTCGCGGCAGCGACGGGCTCGGGCACGACCTACCTGCTCGGCTCGATCGTCGCGGGCGTCGGCTTCGGCGCCGCCTTCCTAGGCGGCCTGCGGGCGCTCGTCTCGAAGATCCCGCCCGAACACCGCGCTGCCGTGCTGTCCGCGTTCTACGTGGCCGCGTACGCCTCGCTCTCGCTTCCGGCGATCGCTGCAGGCGTCGTGGTGTCCTACCTCTCGCTCGCGACGACGTTCGAGATCTTCTCCGTCGCGGTCGCGGCGATCGGCCTGGTCGTCGCGCTCGAGGCCTGGCGCACCCGCCCGCGCCGCCCCCAACTGCAGCTCGCCGAGAGCGACCGCCTCCCGCGCGCGGCCTGACCAGGCGTCGTTCCGGGTTCGATCCGCACCGCGTTCGGGCGTGTGTCAGCGTTCGCGGAAGACGATCCGGCCTCGGGTCAGGTCGTACGGCGAAAGCTCGACCTTCACCCGGTCTCCCGGGTTGATCCGGATCCGGTAGCGGCGCATCCGACCTGACGTGTAGCCGAGCGTCTCATGGCCGCTGTCGAGGGTGATGCGATGCATGCCGCTCTTGAACGACTCCGTGACCTCCCCCTCGAACTCCACCTTCTCTTCCTTCCCGGCCATCGAACCTCCTTGGATCGGTCGCGGAAAAACGAAAAGCCCCGCGCAGGCGGGGCTCTTCGATAGCGGGGGCAGGATTTGAACCTGCGACCTCCGGGTTATGAGCCCGGCGAGCTACCTGGCTGCTCCACCCCGCGTCGCGGTTCGGGATTGTAGCACCGGGGTTACGATCAACCCCGTGGCGGACTGGGGGATCTGGGGCGCGCTGATCGTCGGGGCGCTCGCGTGCGCGGCCGGGCTCGCGTTCGTCGTCGTGCGCGGGCTCCAGGGGTGGCGCGACCTCAAGCGGGCGCGCCGCCGGCTCTTCAAGGCGCTCGACGACCTTGCCGTAAAGGGTGAGGAGACGGCCGAGAAGACGGCCGCCCTCGGCGACACCGCGGAGATCGAGGAGAGCGTCACGCGGCTGCGCCGCTCGCTCGCGCAGCTCGCGGTCCTCCGCGAGGCGGCGGACGAGGCGCAGGAGACGTTCGGCCGTTTCGCCGCGGTGATGCCGCGCAAGTGATCGTCGGCGCGGTCGACCTCGGCACGAACACGACCCGCCTGCTCGTCGCCGAGGTCGAGGGCGGCGCGATCCGCCGCGAGCTCCACCGCGAGAGCCGGATCACACGGCTCGGCGAGGGCGTCGACGCGCGGCGCCGGCTCCTCCCCGTCCCGATTGCGCGGGTCCGCAACGTCCTCACCGACTACCGCCGAGCCGCGGAGTCGCTCGGAGCGGAGCGCGTCCTGCTCGTCGCGACGAGCGCGGTGCGCGACGCGGAGAACGGCGAGGCATTCCTCGGCGAGATCGAGTGGAGCTACGGGTTCGTGACGCGCCTGCTCTCGGGCGACGAGGAGGCGGAGCTGACGCGCCGCGGCGTCGGCGCGACCGAGCCGGGGACGCTCGTCGTCGACATCGGCGGCGGCTCGACCGAGCTCGCCCTCGGGGAGTTCCACGTCAGCCTGCCGATGGGCTCGGTGCGCTTCACGGAGCGCTACGGCGAGGACATCGCGCGCTCGCGGGCGGAGGCGCGGAACCTCCTGCCCGAGCTCGACCCGGCGCGCGCGGTCGGCGTCGCCGGGACGATCACGACCTTCGCCGCCCTCGACCTCGGCCTGGAGGCGTACGACAGCGAGCGGGTCGACGGCCACCGCCTCACGCGGGAGGGCGCGCGCGTGCAGCTCGAGCGTCTCGCCGCGCTCCCGATCGCCGAGCGCCGCCTGGTGCCGGCGCTCGAGCCGGAGCGCGCGCCGGTGATCGTCGCCGGCGGCGCGATCCTCCTCGCCGTCCTCGACCGCTACGGCCTCGACGAGATCGGAGTGAGCGAGCACGACATCCTCGACGGTGCCGCGCTGCTCGCGGCAGAGCTCCCGGAGCGCGGCGAGGGCGACGCGCCGCCCGGCGCGTTCACCTGCTGCTAGAGCTCGATCGGCTCTTCCGGCGGCTCGTCCTCGGCCAGCCGGCGCTGGACGATCGCGCGCGAGATGACCCCGACGAGGCGGCCGTCGGGCTCGATCACCGGCACGCGCTCGAGATCGTGCTCCTCGAGGAACCGAAATGCGGCGTCGAGCTCGAGCGAGGCGTCGAGCGTGTGGTACGGCGGCTCCGCCACCTCGCGCAGCGTCGTCGAGCGCGGGTCGCGGCCGGCAGCCACGACCTCGCGCACGAGCGTCTTCCGCGTGATCACGCCGAGCAGCCGCCCGGCGTCGTCGGTGACGAAGACGGCGCGCACGTCCGGGTTGCCCAGGCACTCCCCCGCCTCCTGCGCGCTGGCGCCCGCGCCGAGGGTCGTCGGCTCGGGGACCATCGCCTCGCGGACGACCTGCGCGACCATGCTCACGGGTAGATGCCGCGCGCCTCGAGCGCTCCGGAGACCTCGCGGATCGCGGCGGCCATCGCGGCCTGCCGCAGCGTGATCCGCTTCTCGTCCGCGAGCGCGTAGACGCGGTCGAACGCGTCGCTCATCTTGTCGGAGAGCTTGCGCCGGATCTCCTCACGGTCCCAGAAGAGGCGGCCGAGGTCCTGCACCCACTCGAAGTACGAGACCGTGACGCCGCCGGCGTTGGCGAGGATGTCCGGGACGACCGGGATCCCGCGGTCAGCGAGAATCGCATCCGCCTCGATCGTCGTCGGGCCGTTCGCGCCCTCGACGACGAGCGACGCGCGCACCTTCGCGGCGTTCGCGGCCGTGACCTGGTCCTCGCGCGCGGCGAGCACGAGGATGTCGCACGGCAGCTCGAGCAGCTCCTCGTTCGTGATCCGCTCGCAGCGGTCGTAGCCCTCGAGCGAGCCGTGCTCGGCGACGTAGGCGTGCAGCTCCGGGACGTCGAGGCCCGCCTCGTTGTGGAGGCCGCCGGAGATGTCCGAGACGGCCACCACGATCGCGCCGCGGTCGTGGAGCTCGGACGCGGCGACGCCGCCGACGTTGCCGAAGCCCTGGACGACGCAACGCTGCCCCGGGAGCGTGCGGCCGAGCCGCGTGCATGCCTGGTCGGTGACCATGACGACGCCGGCGCCGGTCGCCTCGCGGCGGAAGACCGAGCCGCCGATCGAGATCGGCTTGCCCGTCACGACCTCCGGGACGACGTAGCCCTTCTGGACGGAGTACGTGTCCATGATCCACGCCATCGTCTGGTCGTTCGTGGCCATGTCCGGGGCGGGGATGTCCGTGTGCGGGCCGATCTCGCGGATCAGCTCGGAGGTGAAGCGGCGCGTCAACTTCTCGAGCTCGGTGCGGGAGAGCGAGCGCACGTCGACGCGGATGCCGCCCTTCGCGCCGCCGTACGGCAGCCGCAGCAGCGCGCACTTCCACGTCATCCACGTCGCGAGCGCCGCGCACTCGCCGAGGGAGACCTCGGGGTCGTAGCGGAGGCCGCCCTTCGTGGGCCCGAGCACCGTGGAGTGCTGGACGCGGTATCCCGGGAAGACCTGGATCGAGCCGTCGTCGCGCCGCAGCGGGACGCTGACGATCACAGCGCGCTCCGGGAAGCTCAGGCGCTCGACGATCTCGTCGGGGACGTCTGCGTGTGGGACGGCCTGCTCGAACTGCGCCCGCGCCATGAGGAACAGCGGCGTGTCCCACTCCAGCCGCTGGTCGAGGGGCGATGCCTCCAGGCTTGCCACCGCCGCGGAGCCTAGCCCAACTCCCGGGCGAGCCTGTCGCGTAGCCCCGTGACCCCCGCGAGCGCGCTCGGGTCGCCGGAGACGCTGGCCACGAGCTCGGTGGCCTCCCGCGCGATCCGGTCGCGCTCGGCGGCCAGGCCGGACGACGCGAGCAGCAGCGCACCGCGCGCCTCCTCCGCCCAGGCGAGCACGCCCGCGAGCCCCGGCGCGGGCGCGAGAGACGCCGCCTGCGCGACGCGCGGGAGCTCGCCGAAGGCGCGCGCGAGCGCTCCCGCGTGCGCCGCGAGCTCGGCTGCCTCGCTCCGCCGGTGCTCCGCCTCCGCCTCCAGCCGCGTCCGCTCCACGGACGCCCGCTCCACCCGGAGCTCGGCCTCCCGCAGCGCGTCGCGCGCGTGCTGCACCGCGCGCTCGGCCGCGAGCCGCTCGTCGTCCTTGCGCGCCCGCTCCAGCTGCGCGTCCGCTTCCGCGAGCGCCGTCGTCGCGTCCCCGAGCGCCGCCTCGGCCGCTTCCGTCTCGCGCGCGAGCGCGAGCTCCGCCGCCGGCAGCGCGTCGAGGAACGAGGCCGCCGCCTCGGCGCTCGCCCGCAGGCCCTCGAGCTCCCGCCCGAGCCGCTCGATGCGCGCCACCTCGTCGGCTGCGTCCGCGTCGCGCCGCTCGAGCTCGTCCGCGATCCGGAGCAGCGGCTCCATCACTCGACGAGCGCGAGGAAGCGCTTCGTCCGCTCCTCCTTCGGCGCCGAGAAGAACTCGTCCGGCGGCGCCTCCTCGACGATCCGGCCCTCGTCCATCATCAGCACGCTGCTCGCGACGTCGTTCGCGAAACGGAAGTCGTGTGAGACGACGACCATCGTCATCCCCTCGCGCGCGAGCCGCTCCATCACGTCGCGCACCTCGCGGACGAGCTCGATGTCGAGCGCCGACGTCGGCTCGTCGAAGAGCATCGCCTTCGGCTTCATCACGAGCGCCCGCGCGATCGCGACGCGCTGCTGCTGCCCGCCGGAGAGCTCGTCCGGGTACTTCGCCGCGTGCTCGGCGAGCCCGACGCGCGTGAGGAACGCCAGCGCCTGGTCCTTCGCCTCGTCCTTCTTCAGCCGCCGCACCTCGACGAGCCCGCACATGACGTTGTCGAGGGCGGTCATGTTCTGGAAGAGGTTGAAGCGCTGGAAGACCATGCCGACCTCGCCCGGCCCCGGCGCGCGCCCCTCGAGCGTCACAGTGCCGCGGTCGGGCGTCTCGAGCGTGGCGAGCATCCGCAGCAGCGTCGACTTTCCCGACCCGGACGGCCCGATGATCACCTTGACCTGCCCCGGCTCGACCTCGAACGTCACGCCGCGCAGCACCTCGAGGTCGCCGTACCACTTCACCACGTCATCGGCCTTGAGGACGCTCATCGCGCGTCGTGGGAGGCGACGGCCCGCACGCGCCGCCGGGCCGAGGAGAACGTGAACCGCTTCTCGAGCCGGCTCTGGACGAACATCAGGATCGACACGATGAAGAGGTAGTACAGCGCGGCCGCGGCGTACGCCTCCTCGTAGGAGAAGTTCGTCGAGTAGAAGTCCTGCGCCGCGGTCAGCAGCTCGCGCACGGAGATCGCGAACGCGAGGCTCGTGAGCTTGAGGAGCGTGATGAACTCGTTCCCCATCGGCGGGATGACGATCCGGATCGCCTGCGGGACGACGATCCGCCGCAGGATCCGCCGCCGCGACATCCCCAGCGCGCGCCCGGCGAGCTCCTGGCCCGGGTCGACCGAGAGCAGACCGGAGCGGATGATCTCCGCCATGTAGGCGGCCTCGTTCAGGGACAGCGCGATCGCCGCCGCGAGGAACGGTGTGAACCAGTTGTCGCGGAAGACGCCCCAGATCTGCGGCAGGGCGTCCCAGATGAAGAGGAGCTGCAGCAGCGTCGGTGTCGCCCGGAAGATCCAGGTGTAGAAGAAGACGAAGCCGCGCACGCCGCGCCGCGGGCTCGCGCGACCGAGCGCGAGGAAGAACCCGATCACGATCGCGACCGCGAACGAGACGAGCGTCAGCTCGATGGCGAGCAGCGCCCCCCTCCAGAACGGCTCGGAGGAGAGCGCTGCCCAGAAGAGATGTGTGCTGAACCCGAGGAGCAGCGGTTACTTCACGTCGCCCGTCGGGATGTTGTACTTCGTGGCGAGCGCGGTGAGCGTCCCGTTCGCCTTGAGCTTCGCGAGCGCCGCCTGGATCTTCGCGCCGATCGCGTCGCCCTTCCGGTAGTAGATCCCGAACTTGTCGGCCTGCGGGAACAGGTAGCCGATCGCGACCTTCCCGGGGTGCTTGCTCATCGCGTACGCCGCCGAGGTGTCCTGGCTGAGGACGGCGTCGGCGCGACCGATCAGGATCTGTCCGATCGCGTCGCTGTCGCCCGGGTAGCTGTTGAGCGTGAAGCCGAGCTTGCCCTGGAGGCTCTTCAGGTACTGCTCGTACTTCGTGCCCGCCTGGACGGCGACGCTCTTGCCCTTCAGGTCGTTCGGGCTCTTGATGCCCTTCGGGTTCCCGCCCGCGACGATCAGCGCGCGGTGCGAGTGCATGTACGCGATCGCCGGGAACTGCGCCGTGCGGTCGGGCGTGACGAAGATGCCGCTGATGACGACGTCGCAGCGCGACGCGCCGAGGGCGGGCAGCAGCCCGGAGAACGACGAGAACACGTACTTCGCGGTGCCGCCCATCTGCTTCGCCAGGGCGTTCGCCATGTCGATGTCGAAGCCGGTCGGGCTGCCGCCCGTGGTGGCGTTCTCCATCGGCGGGAACGTCGGGTTGTCGCAGTAGCTGAACGCGGTGGCATGACGGCTCGCCCCGGCGGTCGCCGCGAGCAGAGCCACGGCCACCACCGGCAGCGCGAGCGAGATCACGAGCTTGCGCATTGGTCTTCCTCCCTCCTCGAACCGAAGGGTGGAGCCTATTCCCTCGGCGCGTTGACGGCCAAGCCGTCTGCCGCCGCGCCCGGGACCTCGCGCGGCAGCGTGTCGCGCTCGCGCAGCGGCACCTCGCGCAGTGTCAGCGAGGCGAGGAAGGCGAGCGCGCCGAACGGGACGGCCCAGAGGAAGACCGTGTGCAGCGAGTTGCCGAACGCCTGGACGAGGCCGGTGTGGACGGCCGGCGGTAGCGCGCGGAGCTTCGCGGGCGGCGAGTGGAGCAGCGTCGCGGCCTGCTGCGCGTGCAGGCCGGCGCGCCGCGGCAGCTCGCGCGGGAGCCAGTACCCGAGCCGGTTGGCGAAGATCGCGCCGAAGATCGCGACGCCGAACGAGCCGCCGATCGAGCGGAAGAACGTCGTCGAGGAGGTCGCGGCGCCCATGTCCTTCGGGTCGACCGCGTTCTGCACGGCGAGCACGAGCACCGGCATGACGAGCCCCATCCCGAACCCGAGCACCCCCATCGAGACCGCGAGCTTCCAGTACGGCGTGCTCACCTGGAGCCGCGAGAGCAGCGCCATCCCGACGGTCATGACGGCGCAGCCCACGATCGGGAACATGCGGTAGCGGCCGATCGCGGAGATCGCGCGCCCGCTCCCGATCGACGCGACCAGCAGCCCGCCCATCAGCGGCAGGAGCCGCAGCCCGGAGCTCGTCGGCGTGACGCCGTGGACGACCTGCAGGAAGAGCGGCAGGTAGACGATCGCGCCGAACATCGCGCACGCGACGAGGAAGCCCATCGCGGCCGAGCTGTCGAAGATCCGGTTGCGGAACAGGTGCGGCGGGATGATCGGCTCGGCCGCGCGCAGCTCCTGGAAGGCGAAGAGGACGAGCGCGACGACGCCGACCGCGAAGATCGCGACGATCGTCCCGGAACCCCACGGATACGTCGTCCCGCCCCAGGTGAGCGCGAGCGTCAGCAGCCCCGCGCCGACTGCGAGCAGGAAGGCGCCTTCGAGGTCGAGCCGGTGCGCGCGCCGTCCCTGGAGCTGCGGGAGCACCGCGGCGACGACGACGAGCGCCACCGCGCCGACGGGCAGGTTCACGTAGAAGACCCAGCGCCAGGAGAGGTTGTCGACGAGGAAGCCGCCGATCAACGGCCCGACGACCGACGAGATCGCGAAGACGCCGCCCATGTAGCCCTGGTAGCGGCCGCGTTCCCGCGGCGGGACGACGTCGCCGATGATCGCGAACGCGCCCGTCATCAGGCCGCCCGCGCCGAGGCCCTGCAGCGCGCGGAAGCCGATCAGCTCGGTCATGTCCTGCGCGATGCCGCAGAGGACGGAGCCGATCAGGAAGATGACGATCGCGACCTGGAAGAGCTTCTTGCGGCCGTAGAGGTCGCCGAGCTTCCCGTAGAGCGGCGTCGAGATCGTCTGCGCGAGGATGTACGCGGTGACGACCCAGGAGAGCCGGTTGAGGCCGCCGAGGTCGCCGACGATGGTCGGGAGCGCAGTCGAGACGATCGTCTGGTCGAGCGCCGCGAGCAGCATCCCGAGCATCAAGCCCGTGTAGACGAGCAGGATCTCGCGGCGGCCGAGCTGCGCGTTCACCTTCTCAGTCTGCCTGCAGCATCGGTGTACGAATCAGGGCCGCCGGCGCTCCGTCACGCCGGCGGCCCCGTGGGGCTGCGCCCCTAGGCGGCGAGCGTGAAGCGCTTGACCAGCTGCTCCAGCTCGGTCGCGGTCCCGGCGAGCTCCTGGGCGGACGCCGCGATCTCCTGGGCCGACGCCGACGTCTGCTCGGTCGAGGCGGAGACCTCCTCGGCGCTGGCCGAGGACTGCTCCGAGACGGAGGCGACCTCCGTCATGCCGTCCTGCATCGTGGCCGCGGCGGCCGCGATCTGCTGGGCGGCGGCGGCGATCTGCTCGACGCGCGTGCTGACGCCGTCGACGCTCTGGCCGATCTCCTCGAAGGCGCTCTTCGCCTCCTCGACGACCGACACGCCCTCCTCGCTCCGGCGGGCGCCGTCCTCGACGACCGCGGCGGTCGCCTCGGTCTCGCTCTGGATCTGCGCGACGAGCTCGGCGATCGAGCCCGCGGCGTGCTGGGACTCCTCGGCGAGCTTGCGGACCTCCTCGGCGACGACCGCGAAGCCGCGGCCCTGCTCTCCGGCCCGGGCGGCCTCGATCGCGGCGTTGAGCGCAAGGAGGTTCGTCTGGCCGGCGATGCCGGTGATCGTCTCGACGATGCCGCCGATCTCCTCGGACTTCGCGGCGAGGCCCTGCATCGCTGCGTTCACGGCCTCGGAGGCCTGCTTCACCGCGTGCATCGCCTCGGCCGCGCGCTGGGCCGTGGCGACGCCGCGCTCGGCGACGGTGCGCGCCTCGATCGCGGCGGCGGCGGTCTCCTGGGCGCTCGAGGCGGACTCGCTCACCGACTGTCCGACCTCCTCGGCCGAGCGGCGTGCCACCTCGACGATCTGAACCTGGCGCTCGGCGCCGGCGGCGACCTCGCCGATCGCGGTCGCGATCTCGCCGACCGCGCGGCCGGCCTCGTCGGAGGTGGACGCCATCTGCGTCGACGCGCTCGCGATCGCGGCCGCGACGGTCTGGGTCTGCCCGACGAGCTCGCGGAGGCTCTCCACCATCACGGCGAACGCCCGGGTCACGGCGCCGATCTCGTCCTCCGAATCGTCCTCGACCTCGACGGTGAGGTCGCCGGCGGCGACGCGCTCGGCACCGTCGCGGACGCGCTGGACGCGCCGCACGAGCGAGCGGGAGAAGAGGAAGCCGATGGCGCCGGCGAGCAGGACGCCCACGACGATCATCACGACCATCAGCGTCATCACGAGCGACTGCGTCGTCGCCACATTGGACGCGGCGGCCGACTTCAGCGCCTCCTCGTGCTGCACCAGGGTGGCGACTCCCGCGGAGATGCCCTGGTAGTTGCGGACCTCGGCACCGAGGACGAGGTCGTTCGCCGCGAGGTCGGACGCCTTCTTGCCGCTCTTGTAGCCCTGCCAGACCTGCTTGTCGACGGTCGCGAAGGCGTTGGCGTGCTGCTGGATCGCCGCGACCGCCTGCTGCTCGACCGCGTCGTTCACGAACGGCTGCACCTTCTGGATCAGTGCACCGAGCGCGGCCTGCGAGCGGAGGAACGCGACACGGCTCGGCGCCGAGTCCGCGCGCGCGCCCTTGAGGCCGCGGGCGATGTCGAACGCGTACGCCGTCTGCCAGCCGTTCATGTCGGCCGACTGGAACTTCAGCTCCTCGGCCAGGGTCGCGCTCGTCGCGGCGGCGGCGAGCTTCTGGGCGGCGCCGCCCTGGCTCGAGCTCCCCCAGATCGCGACGAGCCCGACGACGGCGAGCAGCGCGGTGACGGCGCCGAAGCCGGCGAGCAGCTTGGCGCGAAGGGACAGCTTCCTGGTGACGTGCATGCTCGGGTTCCTCCTCGGACGAGAGTCTTGGGCTCGCCCCGATGGATCGGCGTGGCGGCCAGAGCGTCGAGAGGAGACTTCTCTCTAAGCAGGCTCGAAGCGGAAGGTCCCGGGCCCGAGCCCGAGCATCCACTCGATGCCGCCGATCTGGCCGCGCATGAAGCGAACGGCCACGTCCTCCGGCGCGCCCTCGATCTCGCCGCGGAGCCAGTCGTGCAGCACCGCCACGCCCGCTCCCGTGAACGCCGCCGTGATCTCGTGCATGGGCAGTGGCGGCGTCCCGCCGAGGCTCTCGGCGAGCGGCTCGAAGACACTCGCGGCGAGGCCGCGTAGCACCGTGACGAGCGCCGTGCGCGGGCGGCCGGAGCCCTCGGCGCCGGTCAGAAGGCGGTAGAGCGCCGTGTGCTCGTCGGCGTGCCGGAAGATCTCGGCGACGCCGGCGCCCCGGTAGACGGGCTCGTTCCGCGGCGACGCGGCGAGGACGCGCTCGGAGAGCTCGCCGAGGAGCTGCTGGGTCGCGTCCTCGAGGAGCGCAGCCTTGTCCGGGAAGTGCGCATAGAAGGTCGGCCGCGCGATGTCGGCGGCCTCTGTGAGGTCCTCGACCGTGATCTCGGGCCATGGCTTCTGCTCGATCAGGTCGAGCAGCGCCTGCTGCAACGCTCTTCGGGTTCGTGCCTGGCGGCGATCCATCGTCTTCACGTTTTCGGACATCGGCACCAGAATCCTACACTTGACTCGATATCTGACGATATGTTAGATAATAATCGTCGTGTCGTATTGAGTGGTGGAGGCTGCGGTGACGGTTCAACTGATCAAGCTGCTGACAGAGCTGCAATTCCCGCTCGCGGGATTCGCCGCTCTGGCCGCGGTCGAGCAGGCGCTCGTCTGGCGGCGCGGCGGCTGGCGCGAGTCCAGCCCCGCATTCGTGCTCGTCTCCCTCGGCACCGCCGTCGCGTTCTTCGCGAACGCGGTGGCGCTGCAGGGGCACATCTCGGAGGCGCGGATCGACGACTGGTTCTTCGTCCGCACCGTCGGGCTCGGGATCGTGGTGGTCGCGGCGTTCCCGCTTGCGGCGATCGTCATGGGCACGCGGGCGCCGCGGAGCCTGATGGTCGCGGTGTCGGGCGTCGTCGCGGCGCGGATCGTGCTCTGGCCGACGACGAGCCTCGTGTACGCGCACCGGGTCGTCGGCGGCACGCCTGTATACGGGCCGCTGCTGACGCCGACCGGGGCGCTGCTGATCGTCGGCCTCTTCGCCTATCTCTGCATCGCGGCTCGCTGGACGTCCTCCGGTGGCGAGCGCGCGCTGCTGAGCGGCGGCATCGCCGGCTCCCTCCTCTTCGCGCTCGTCTCGCTCACGCTGCCCGGGGGCCTGGCGGCCGAGCTGCTGACCGGCTACGTCCCGTTTCCCGCACTCTCTGCTGTCGCGGCCGTCGTCCGCCTGCGCGAGATCGACGCCTTCGGCCGCGCGCGGCGGCTCGCCGAGCGCCAGCACACCCTCGCCGAGCTCGGCCGCATGGCACTGACGGCCGGCGTCGCCGCCGTCCACGAGGAGGCGCGTCGCATCCGGCACAGCACCCGCGGGGCGGAGGGCGAGTTCGCGGCGGCGGTCGACGCACTCGTCGCGGCGGCAGCGGCGCAGACGCAGGCGCAGGAGGACCTCCATCGCCGCGCGAGGACCGACGACCTGACCGGCCTCCCGAATCGCACCGCCCTGCGCGACCTGCTGGACGAGGAGCTCGCCCGCGCGGCGGAAGAAGGCCGGCGCGTGGCGGTCGGCTTCATCGGCATCGACCGCTTCCGCACGATCAACGAGGTCTACGGCCATGGCGGCGGGGACGTCGTCCTCCGCGCGATCGGCGAGCGGCTCCGCGAGATCTCCGAGCCCGGCGACGTCGTCGGCCGCTTCTCCGGCGTCGAGTTCGTCGTCATCCGCCCGGACGTCGCCTTCGACGCGGCCGGGTTCGAGCGGCAGCTCGTCCGCGCCTTCCAGCCCGAGCTCGTCGCGATGGGTGTCGAGCTCCGCCTGACCTGCAGCGTCGGCACGGCGATCGCCAAGCCGGGCGAGGCCCGCTCGGCCGAGGACGTGCTCCGCGACGCGCACACGGCGATGTACGACGCGAAAGTGCAGGGCGGGGCCGCAATCGGCCGCCTCCGCGACGGGCTCCGCAGCGCCGTCCGCTACCGCGCCGACCTCGAGCGCCGGCTCGCGGGAGCGCTCGACCGCGGCGAGATCGAGGTGCACTACCAGCCGGTCTACCGGCTCGGCGAGTACCGGATCGCCGGCTTCGAGGCGCTCGCCCGCTGGCGCACGGACGGCGAGGTCATCCCCTGCGAGGCGTGGATCCCGGTCGCCGAGTCGACCGGCCTCATCCACGACATCGGCGACTTCGTCCTCCGCGCGGCGACGGCGCAGCTGGCGCAGTGGCTGCCGCTCCGGCCCGAGCTCTGGATGAGCGTCAACGTGTCGCCGCGCCAGCTCTCGTCGCGCCGGTTCGCGCGCTCGGTGCGCGCCGCGCTCGCGCACGGGTTCGACCCGAAGCTGCTGGCGCTCGAGGTGACCGAGTCGCTCGCGGTCGGCGAGGAGAGCGCCGCGCTGCTCGACGACCTCCGGCGCACGGGCGTCCAGATCGTGATCGACGACTTCGGGAGCGGCTACAGCTCGCTCGCGGCGCTCTCGCGGCTCAACGGCGACGCGCTGAAGATCGACCGCGGCATCCTCGCCGGGACGAACACGGTCGAGGGCCGCGCCGTCCTCGCCGCCGTCCTCGCGCTCGCCCGCTCGCTCGACCTCCCCACCGTCGCCGAGGGCGTCGAGACGGTCGAGCAGGAGCAGGTGCTCACGACGCTCGGCTGCGGGCTCGTCCAGGGGTTCCTCTACCAGCCGCCGCTGCCCGCCGATCGGGCCGGCCAGCTGATCGGCGCCCTGGCGGAGGTGGCGTGATGATCCTGATCGACTTCCGCGTCGTCGTCCCGGCCGCCCAGGCCGACGAGATCCGCCCCGTCGTCCAGAGCATCGTCGAGCGCGTCGCCGGCGAGCTCGACGAGGTCATCCCCTCGGTCGAGGTGGCCGCCGAGCCCGACGGCGACACCGTCCTCATCCGCGCGACCGCGTCCGCGGAGCCGGAGGAGGACGACGAGGAGCCGCCGCACCTGACCCCGCGCCAGTGGCAGATCCTGAAGCTGCTCGACCGCGGGCTGCTCAGCAAGCAGATCGCCTCCGAGCTCGGCCTCTCGACCTACACCGTCAGCAACCACATCCACGCGATCCTGCGGAAGTTCGACGCTCCCTCGCGCACGCGGGCGCTCCACCGGGCCCGCCGCCTTCGTCTGATCTGACTTGATCAGAATTCGCCACTCGCCCTTCATCTGCCCGATGTCGAAGGACCCGGCATGCGGCTGATGGCCACCTGGCGCGCCGTGGGACACGAGCTCGCGCGCGACGCCCGCGACGGGCGGGCGGGAGAGCTCCCGCTCCTGCGTGCGGGCGCGACGCTGACCGACGAGTACGCCGAGCGGCTCGCCCGTGCCGGCATCAACGCCGTCTACGTGGACGACGAGGTCAGCGCGGACATCGAGGTGACGCCGGCGCTGACGGAGAAGACGCGCGTCGTCGCCGAGTCGAAGCTGACGCTCGCCTTCCGCGCGGTGCCGGCGGCGCTCGCGACCGGCGTGCCTCTCTCCGAGGAGTCGCTGCGCGAGTTCAAGCAGGTCGCCGCGCTGATCGCGCAGGAGGTCGCCGCGGCCGAGGACGCCGTCGTCGCGCTCCAGGACCTCGCCTCGGCGGACGCGTACACGCTCCAGCACTCGATCAACGTCACCGTCACGGGCCTGATCCTCGCACGCCGCCACTTCCGCGACCACGGCCGGCTCGACGGCCTCCGCCGCCGCTCGTTCCGCCGGATGGAGGAGGCGCTGACGCGGCTCGGCGTCGGGCTCCTCCTGCACGACGTCGGCAAGCTCGCCATCCCGCGCGCGGTGCTCGAGAAGGCGGGACCGCTCGACGACGACGAGTGGGAGCTGATGAAACGGCACACGCTCCTCGGGGTCGAGCTGATCCGCAGCGATGCGATCGGCTACCACGCGAAGGCCGTGATCCGCTCCCACCATGAGCGCTGGGACGGCCGCGGCTACCCGGACGGCATCTCCCGCGAGCGCATCCCCGAGTTCGCCCGCCTCGCAGCGATCGCCGACGTCTACGACGCGATCACGAGCGAGCGCTCGTACCGGCGCGCGGCCTCGCCCGCGAGCGCGCACGCGGCGGTCGTCGCCGGGGCGCGTCACGCGTTCGACCCGCACCTCGTCGACGTCTTCCGTCGCACGATCGCGCCGTACCCGCCCGGCTCGGAGGTGACGCTCCACGACGGCCGGGAGGGGATCGTCGTCCGCGTCGACCCGAAGCACATCGAGCGGCCTGTCGTGCGCGTCCTGACGACGCCCGACGGGGAGGCGACGACGCCGCGC
>JAFAIV010000167.1 GCA_019236545.1 Actinomycetota bacterium
TGCGGTCTCGGGGGCGCTCGTGCTCGCGCTCACCGCGTCCGGGAACAGCACCGCGCCGAAGGTCGGCGTGCCGCCGCTCGTGACGCCGGCCTTGGGCGGCGGGGATCGCGTGCTCCCCGTGCTCGGCGCCGCGCCGTCGGCGGACACGTTCGGCGCGCTCCGCGGCGACGTCGCCGGGGACTGGCACCACGGGGACGACATCTTCGCGCCGGTCGGGACGCCGGTCCTCGCCGCGGCGAGCGGCGTCGTCTTCTCCGTCGGCTGGAACCCGCTCGGCGGCTGGCGGCTCTGGCTCCGCGACGGCGAGGGGAACGAGTTCTACTACGCCCACCTCTCCGGCTACTCGTCCTTCGGGGTCGACGGAGCACTCGTCCACGCGGGCGACGTGCTCGGCTTCGTCGGCGACACCGGCGATGCCGAGGGGACGCCGCCGCACCTGCACTTCGAGATCCACCCGGCTGGGCTCGTCGACCTCGGCTACGACGGCGCCGTCGACCCGACCTCGTACCTCCGGACGTGGCGCCGCGTCACGGGGGTGCCGCGGCAGGCGGCGGGCGGCTGGACGGGCGGCACGGCGCGCGGCGTCACCGGCGCCGTGCTCGTCCAGGCGCGCGACATCTCGGGCGCGAGCGGTCTCGCGCCCGGGTCGCTGGAGCGGATCGCGGGCGGCGGCTAGCTCCGGCCGGAGCCGTTGCCGCCCTGGTACGTGAAGTCGTCGCCGCCGCCGAAGATGCGGTCGGCGAGGAACTTCCGCGTCTTCGGGCCCGTGACCGGGTTGAAGAGGACGCCCAGCGCGATCCCGGCGAGGAGCAGCATCGAGTTGCGGCCGCCGTGCTCCTCCTGGCGGACGCTCTTGCCTTGGAACCGGCCCGCGGCGGCGCGCAGCTCCTCGACCGCGTTCCGCAGCTCGTCCTGGATCTCCTTGTCGGTCGCGACGCGCGTCGCGACGTTCGTCACGCCACGGCGGCCGAGCAGCTCGTCGTAGATCGTCCGCGCCGACTCGTAGGCGCTGCGGACGCTGTCGCGCAGCTCCTCGTCGTGCAGCGCGCGGTCGACGTACGGCTTGACAGTCCCGGCTGCGTTCATGACCTTGTCCGACGTCTTGGCCATCTTCGAAAGGTCCTTTCGCTCGTTTTCGAGAACGATCCTACCCCCGAGCCGGGGTCGAAAACGAGCGTGGTTCCTGCTGATCCTGCCCGCGGTGGTCGGCGCGTGCGGCTCGTCCGGCGGCTCTGCGCGCGCGACGAAGGTGCTGGAAGGCCCCGGGTTCTCGTTCTCCGCCCCGGCGACGTGGAGCGTCAGGCGCGCGCCTGGCTCGGTCGCGGTGCGGCGGCAGGGTGCGACCGTCTCGGCGGCCGTCTACCGGATCGGGAAGGCGTACGACCCGAGCCAGTTCGCGCTCGCGGCGCGTGAGCTCGACGCCGTCGCGGCTCGCGCCGCCGCCGTCGCCGGCGGAAGGATCACGCAGTCGCGGACGACCTCGGTCGCCTCCCGAAAGGCGCGCGTCTACGACCTCGCGACGCCGAACCGGAAGCTCCACATCGGCTTCCTGCTCGACGGCAGGCGCGAGTTTCAGCTGCTCTGCGAGGCGCCGCTCGCAGCGGCCTTCCCCGACGCGGCGTGCGCCCTGCTCTTCTCGAGCTTTGCCTTGCGCTGACCGTCGAACGCGGCGGCGAAGACGTCCTCGATCGAGTCGGCGAGGACGAAGGTCAGCCCGTCCCGCGTCTCGGCCGGCAGCTCCTCCACGTCCGGCTCGTTCTCGCGCGGGAGGATCACGCGCTTCACCCCCGCTCGCTGCGCGGCGAGCACCTTCTCGCGCACGCCGCCGATCGGGAGCACCTGGCCGGTGAGCGTGATCTCGCCGGTCATGGCCAGGTCGTCCGCGACCGGCTGCCCGCGGACGAGCGACGCGATCGCCGTCGCCATCGTGATCCCCGCCGAAGGCCCGTCCTTCGGGATCGCGCCGGCGGGCACGTGGAGGTGGACGTCGTGGTCGGTGAACCAGTCGTCCGCGAGGCCGAGCTCGCCCGTGTGCGCGCGCACCCACGAGAGCGCGGTCTGCGCCGACTCCTGCATCACCTCGCCAAGCTGCCCCGTCACCGTGAGTCGGCCCTTCCCCGGGTACGCCTGCGCCTCGATGAAGAGGACGTCGCCGCCGACGGGCGTGTAGGCGAGCCCCGTGGCGACGCCGGGGTCGGCGGTGCGGCGGCGGGTCTCGACGGTGAAGCGGCGCGGGCCGAGCCACTCACGGACGAGCGCGTCGTTGACCGTGATCTTCCGGGTGCGGCCCGTCGCGAACTCGACGGCCGCCTTGCGGCAGAGATCCCCGATCCGCCGCTCGAGCCCGCGCACGCCCGCCTCGCGCGTGTACTCCCGGATGACGAGCCGGAGCGCGCGGTCGCCGATCGCGAGCTGGTTCTTCCGCAGCCCGTGCGACTCGATCTGCTTCGGGACGAGGTAGCGCTTGGCGATCCCGAGCTTCTCGTCCTCGGTGTAGCCCGACAGCTGGATGACGTCCATCCGGTCGAGCAGCGGCCCTGGGATCGTGTCGGTCGTGTTCGCGGTGCAGATGAACAGCACCTTCGAGAGGTCGAACGGCAGGTCGAGGTAGTGGTCGCGGAACGTCCGGTTCTGCTCGGGGTCGAGCACCTCGAGCATCGCGCTCGCGGGGTCGCCGCGGACGTCGGAGCCCATCTTGTCGATCTCGTCGATCAGCAGCACCGGGTTCGTCGACTCGGCGTCGCGGAGCGCGCGGATGATCGAGCCGGGCATCGCGCCGATGTAGGTGCGCCGGTGGCCGCGGATCTCGGCCTCGTCGCGGACCCCGCCGACGCTCAGCCGCGCGAACTTCCGCTGCAGCGTCCGCGCGATCGAGTGGCCGAGCGAAGTCTTGCCGACGCCGGGCGGGCCGACGAAGCAGAGGATCTGGCCCGACGGCTCCTTTCGGAGCTTCGAGACCGCCAGGTGCTCGACGATCCGCTCCTTCACCTTCTCCAGGTCGAAGTGGTCCTCGTCGAGCACGCCGCGCGCGTGCGTGAGGTCGAGGTC
>JAFAIV010000173.1 GCA_019236545.1 Actinomycetota bacterium
ATCGCCCAGTCGACGCCGCGCGGCTCCGAGACGCCGTCCCAGCGCACGGGCAGCGAGCACGCGTAGCCGACGGTCTTGCGCGTCTCGTGGTCGCGCGCCCAGAGCTGGAAGTCCGGGTAGATGTCGTACAGCCGCGGTCAGAAGGTGCGGACGACCGGGTCGTGCCGGACGAACTCGGGCCGGAGGTCGGAGATCGACTCGGCGAGCTCTGGGCGCTCCGCGTGCGTGACGATGGCGAGCCTCACGGCCGAAGCCCCTTCTCGATCAGGCGGCGGAGACCTGCATCGGCCCGCGCGAGCGCATCGTCGCGGTCGAGCCACTCGCCGTGCTCCTCGCCCGCGGGCTCGCCCTCCGCGACGAGGACGAAGCGGACGTCGAGGTGCAGGTGCGGCGGCTCCGTCGGGATCTCGTGGACGTCGACGTCGAGCGGCTCGGGGACCGCCGGTTCGACCCTGAGTCCGGTCTCCTCGCGCGCCTCGCGCAGCGCCGCGTCGAGGAGCGACGCGTCCCCCGGCTCGACGTGGCCGCCCGGCTGGAGCCAGCGGCCCAGCGTGCGGTGGCGCACGAGCAGCGTTCGCTCCCGCGCCGGGTCGACCACGAGCGCGGACGCGGTGAAGTGCCCCTCCGGCTGCTCGCGCGAGAGCGGCTGCGCGAGCTCGCGGGCGAACGCGCGCATGCGCGCGAGGTCGGCGGCCTCGGCGTCGTCGGCGGGAGCATGGCGGTCGAGCAGCTCGACGAGCGCGTCGCGGCGGCTCATCGGCGGAGCAGCGCGACGGCCTGCGCGGCGAGACCCTCGCGGCGGCCGGTGAAGCCGAGGCCGTCGGTCGTCGTCGCGCGGACGGCGACCCGCTCCGGCTCCACGCCGAGCGCCCCGGCGAGCCGCTCGCGCATCGCGGCCCGGTGCGGCGAGAGCCGCGGCTCCTCGCCCACGAGCACGACATCGGCGTTCACGAGCTCCCACCCCGCCGCGCGCACCCTCTCCCACGCCTGGCGCAGCAGCTCGACGGAGTCCGCCCCGTGCAGCGCCGGATCGCCGGACGGGAAGAGCGCGCCGATGTCCTCCATCCCGGCGGCGCCGAGCACGGCGTCCGTGAGCGCGTGCGCGAGGACGTCCCCGTCGGAGTGGCCCGCCAGGCCCGTCGGGTGCTCGATGCGGACGCCGCCGAGGACGAGCGGCACACCGGGCTCGAGCGCGTGCGCGTCGAAGCCGGCGCCCACGCGGTACTCCGGGCTCACAGCCACGACGCCACCCGCTCGAGGTCGGCCGGAGTCGTGATCTTCAGGAGCCGCGCATCGCCCTCGACCACCGTGACCCTGCCGCCGCGGCCCTCGACGAGCGCGGCGCAGTCCGTCGCCTCGGCGTCGCCCTCGTAGGCGCGCCGGAGGACGTCGGCCGGGAACGCCTGCGGCGTCTGGACGGCCCAGAGCCCGTCGCGCGGCACCGTCTCGACGACCGCTCCGCCGTCGCCGACGCGCTTGAGCGTGTCCGCGACGGCGAGCCCCGGGACGACGCCGTCCCAGCCCTGCGAGAGCGGCGCGAGCACGCGTCCGATCACGTCGTCCGTGACGAGCGGCCGCGCCGCGTCGTGGACGAGCACGGCGACTGCCTCGTCCCGCACCTCGGCGAGCCCGGCGCGCACGGAGTCCGTGCGCGTCTCGCCGCCCGCCACGACCGAGACGACCTTGCCGGCGCCGAGCTCCTCCGCGAGCAGGATCGCCGGCTCCTCCCAGGCCGGCGGCGCGACCACGACGATCGCGTCCACCCAGTCGCTCTCCTCGAGGCGGCGCAGAGGCTCGGCGAGGAGCGGGTCCTCGCCGAGCTTCGCGAACGCCTTCGGCTGGTCCAGGCCGAGCCGCTCCCCCCGTCCCGCAGCGACGAGGATGGCCCAGACGGACATGTCCTCGCGCGACCTACGCGGTCGCGGCGACGGTCTTCTTCTTGGCGGCCGGCTTCTTCTTGCCGGTGCCGTTCTCGGCGAGGACTTCCTCGAGCCACTCCGCGCACTCTTCCTCGTCCATGCCCTTGGCGTACATCAGCTCGGAGGCGAGGATCTTCTTCGCCTTCACGAACATCTGCTTCTCGCCGGTGGAGAGGCCCTTCTCGTGGTCGCGCAGCGACAGGTTCCGGACGACCTCGGCGAGCTCGAGGATGTCGCCGGTCTTCATCTTGTCGCGGTTGTGCTTGAAGCGGCGGTTCCAGTTCTTGGGCATCTCGGTCGAGACACCGGTCAGCGCCTTCACGACGACGACGACCTCTTTCTCCCCGATCACCTGCCGGAGGCCGACGGCCTCGGCGTTCTCACAGGGAACCTGCACCGTCATGTCGTTGTGCAGGATCTTGATCGTCAGGTACTCGCGCTTCGTCCCGAGGACCTCGCGCGTCTCCTTCTTCACGACCGTCCCTGCACCGTGGTGCGGATACACCACCTTGTCGCCGACCTCGTACAAGCCGACCCTCCCCAGGGTTGAAAGTGTCTCTTTCCGCCAAGAAAGCCGGCGCGCTGTGGGCACCGGCCGTCGTCTGGGGAGTATAGCCGAAACCGCTTGAAACAGCCAAAAAACGCCGCTCAGACGGCGGTTTTCCTAGAGCTGGAGGTAGCGGTCGACCAGGTTGTGCTCCTGGAGGCGCCGCAGGCCGTCCCGGATCTCCCGCGCGCGCACGCCGCCGACGCCCTCGACCGCCTCGAGATCGCGCAGCGAGGCGCGGACGACGGCGTCCAGCGTGCCGAGGTTCTCGACGACGCGGCGGACGACGCCCTCGGGCAGGCGCGGGATGTGGGAGAGGATCCGGTAGCCGCGCGGCGCGACCGAGGTGTCGAGCGGGTTGACGGTGCGGTCGTAGCCGAGCAGCTCGGCGAGCCGTGCGAACTCGAGCAGCTCGGAGTACGTGAACTCGCTCAGGCGCGCCAATGCGCGCGTCGCCTCGTCGCCCGGGCCGGCGTGGTGGTAGTCGCGCACGAGCGCGTCGCGCTCGCCAGGGACGTCGCCGACGAGCTCCTCGAGCTGGAGCCGGATCAGGCGGCCCTCGCTCCCGAGCTCGACGGTGTCGCGGGTGATCCGCTCGGCCATCCGCGCCGTCGCCTCGGCGCGCTGGAGGACGACGAGCACGTCGTCGAGGACGACCGCATTCTGGAACTCGAGCGCCGTCAGCCGCGTCAGCACCTGCTCGAGGCGCTGCCGGTACGTCTCGAGCGTCCCGAGCGCCTGGTTCGTCTTCGCGAGCACGTCGGCGACCGGGTCGAGCTGGTAGCGCGCGTGGCCGACGAAGACCGTCACCGTCTCGCGCTGCTGCGAGACCGAGACGACGAGGGCGCCCGTCTGCTTCGCGACGCGCTCGGCGGTACGGTGGCGCGTCCCGGTCTCGTCCGACGGGATCGTCGGGTCCGGCATCAGCTGCACGTTCGCCCACGCGAGGCGCTTGATCGCCGAGTCGACGATGATCGCGCCGTCCATCTTCGCCAGCTCGTAGAGGAGCTGCGGCCGGAACGGCGCGTCGAGCCGGATGCCTCCGGAGTAGAGGAACGAGAGCTCGTGCGGGTCGCCGACGACGATCAGCGCGCCCTCGTGCGAGCGGATCACGTCGTCGACGGCCTGCCGCAGCTCGGTGCCCGGCGCGACCTTCGCGATCGCGTCGAGCAGCGCCGGGTCGCGCCGCGGGTCCTCCTCCCCCGGCGTGCGCGTGAAGCCGAGGTCACCCAGCGGCCGCTCGGCCCGATGATCCCTCGTCGGCTCCGTTCCCATCGGCCTCCAATCCGGCTCGGATCGCCGCGCGCAGCGTCTCGGC
>JAFAIV010000272.1 GCA_019236545.1 Actinomycetota bacterium
AGCTGGTAGAGCAGCCGGAACTCGGTCGGCGTCAGCTCCGCGCTGTGGCCGTCGACGTACGCCTGCACCTCGCGCGGGTCGATCAGGAGCTCCTCGATCTCGATCGGCTCGCCGCGGGGCGTCTCCTCGCGCCGGATCCCGCGCCGCGCGGCCGCTCTGGCGCGCGCGACGAGCTCCTTCATCGAGAACGGCTTGACGAGGTAGTCGTCGGCGCCGATCTCGAGCGCGTGCACGCGGTCGTGCTCGGTGCCGCGCGCCGAGACGACGACGATCGGCGTGCCGATGCCCTCGTTGCGGGCGGTCTCGATCAGCTTCCAGCCGTCGGTCCCGGGGAGCATCAGGTCGAGCACCATGACGTCCGGCTTCTCGTAGCGGAGCCTTGCCAGGCCCTGGTCGCCGTTCCCGACCCAGACGGGGTCGAAGCCGGCGGCGCCGAGGTGGCGCGCCATACCCTGCGCGATGACCTCGTCGTCCTCGACGATCAGAACCTTCGGCATCGGTGCCATTATCGAGAGCAGGTGGCGGGTGTCGGGTTGGTGGAGGGTGAAAGAATGGTGACCGAGTGGTGAACGAAGAGTCGCAGGAACGTGCGGGCCGGCTCGTGTCGGGGAGCGAGGACGCGGTGGTCGTGCTCGACAACGAGCGGCGGCTCGTGGCGGCGAGCCCGTACGCGGCGCAGCTGCTCGGCAACGCCCATCTCGGCACGCGCATCGGCGAGGAGGTCGTCGCGGCCGAGGACGAGTTCCTCGTTCTCTACCTCGACTCGCTGCCCGAGCTCTCGGCGTACCAGGAGCTCCGCGCCGGCTTCACCGCCGCCGTCTCGCACGAGCTGCGAACACCGCTCGCGCGGCTGCTCGTCCTGCTCGAGAATGCGACGTTGCCCGGCGAGAGCATCGACACGGTGGTCGACCAGGCCCGCGCCGAGGTGCAGCAGGCGCGGGAGCTGATCGACGACGTCCTCTTCCTCGGCGAGCTCGAGACGGGCCGCCAGGTGGTCTCACTCGGCCGCACGATCGCGAAGCCGGTCATCGACGAGATCGTGGGCGAGCTGTCGGAGCGCGCCGACCGCGCGCAGGTGACGCTCGTCGAGCGCGTCGAGGAGGAGATCGAGCTGCCACTACGGCCGCGGATGCTCCGCGTCGTCGTCGAGAACCTCGTCACGAACGCGATCCGCTACGCCGGCCCGGGCACGACGTGCACCGTCGAGCTCGCCGACGCCGGAGCCGGCCCGGAGCTCGTCGTCTCCGACGACGGCAAGGGCGTCGCCGCGGCGGACGTTCCCCGGCTCTTCGAGCGCTTCTACCGCGCCGACCAGGCACGCTCGAGCCGCGGCACGGGCCTCGGCCTCGCGATCGTCAAGCACGTCGTCAACGCCGCGGGCGGCACCGTGGACGCGACGAGCGAGCCCGGCCAGGGCCTCACGATCCGCGCGCGCTTCCCGCGATCGTGACGAAGCCGCGAAGGAGTCGTCGCCGGGCGGCTGCGACCATCACGGTCCGTGAAGGTGCGGGATGCGCTCGCCTTGCTGCGCGCGGACGGCTGGGAGATCGTCGCGATCCGCGGGAGCCACCGCCAGCTGAAGCATCCCGTCAAGCCCGGACGGGTCACGGTTCCGGGTAGACCGGCCGACGACTTGCACCCGAAGACGCTGGCGAGCATCCTGTGGCAGGCTGGTCTGAAGCGATGATCGACGCCGACCGCTACCTCATCCTCATCGAGGGCGGCCCGCCCTCCAACTACTCGGCCTGGTCGCCGGAGCTTCCCGGCTGCGTGGCGACCGGCGCCACGGTGGACGAGTGCACGAAAGCGATGCGCGAGGCGATCGCCTTCCACCTCGAAGGCCTGAACGCCGACGGCGCCGCGATTCCCGAGCCGGCGGGCCCGGGCGTCTACGTCGAGTTGACCGCCGCCTAGCGCGGACTAGCCGAAGCGACCGGTGACGTAGTCCTCCGTCCGCTGGTCGGACGGATTCGTGAAGATCTTCTCGGTCGCGTCGTACTCGACGAGCTCGCCCCAGCGCTGGCCCTCGCCGCCGGTCGAGATCGAGAAGAAGGCCGTCATGTCGGCGACGCGCGCGGCCTGCTGCATGTTGTGCGTGACGATGACGAACGAGTACTCGCTCTTCAGGTCGTGCATGAGCTGCTCGATCGCCTGCGTCGCGATCGGGTCGAGAGCGGACGCGGGCTCGTCCATGAGGACGACGTCCGGCTCGACGGCGATCGCGCGCGCGATGCAGAGGCGCTGCTGCTGGCCGCCGGAGAGCGAGAGGCCGCTCGCCTTGAGCCGGTCCTTGACCTCGTCCCAGAGCGCGGCCTGCGTCAGCGCACGCTCGACCCGCTCGTCGAGGTTGTCCTTCATCCCGAGCACCCGCAGGCCCCAGGCGACGTTGTCGTAGATCGACTTCGGGAACGGGTTCGGCCGCTGGAAGACCATGCCGATCGTCCGGCGCACCGCGACCGGGTCGACGCTCGAGGCGGTGATGTCCTCGCCCTGGAAGCGGATCGACCCGTTCATCCGGAAGCCCGGGATCAGGTCGTTCATCCGGTTCAGGCAGCGGATGAACGTGCTCTTGCCGCAGCCCGACGGGCCGATGATGGCGGTGACGAGGTTCTTGTAGACCTCCATCGTCACGCCCTTCACCGCGGCCTTGGAGCCGTAGATCGCATCCAGATCCTGGATGTCGAAGATCTGCTCGAGCCGCTCGCGCGGCGGCATCGGCTGACGACGGGTCTCGACCTTGATGGCGGTCTCGAGACTAACGGACGGCTGGGACTCAACGGTCATCTGGCAGCTCCAAGCTTACGTCGGGTTCGGGTGGCGAGCCAGCGCGCGCCGAGACTCGCGAACATGATGAAGAGCAGGAGGACGAGAGCCGCAGCCCAGGCGCGGGCGTGGTCGGCCGGATCGGGGGACTCGGAGAGCTCGAAGATCGCGACGGGGACAGTCTGCAGCGCGTGCCCCGGGTTCCAGCTCGTCGCGTTGGCGACGATCGAGGAGGTGAAGAGCAGCGGTGCGGTCTCGCCCGCGACGCGCGCGACGGCGAGGACGGTGCCCGTGACGATGCCGCCGAGCGTCTGCGGCAGGACGATGCTCAGCGTCGTCCGCCAGCGCGGCACGCCGAGGCCGAGGCTGGCCTCGCGCAGCGAGTTCGGGACGAGCGCGAGCACCTCCATCGTCGAGCGCGAGACGAGCGGGAGCATCAGGACGGCGAGCGCGAACGCGCCGGCCATGCCGCTCTGGCCGTGGCCGACGACGAGGAGGCCGAAGACGAAGATTCCGATGACGACGGCGGGGATGCCGTTGAGGACGTCGAGCGTGAGCGACACGCCGTTCTTGATCGACGGCGGCGCGAACTCGTTCAGGTAGAGCGCGACGAGGATCCCGATCGGCAGCGCCATCGCGGTGGCGAGCCCGACGATCACGAGCGTGCCGGCGAACGCGTTCGCGAGGCCCTGCGTGACGTTCGGCGGCGCGAACGGCACAGGGGACTTCGTCAGCAGGTTCAGGTTCAGCTCGCTGGCGCCGCGGCGGGCGACCGACCAGACGACGACGCCGAGGATCGCGACGGCGATCAGCGCGGCGAGCCAGGCCATCCACTCCATGCCGCGGTTGACGGCGCGGCGGCGGCGGAGCCCGTGGCTCCGCGCCATCAGTGCGGACGGCTGCGCGCTCATCAGCGGGTCAGCCCCTGCTTGCGCGCGACGCGGCGGACGATCACCTGCGCGACGATGTTCACGATCAGCGAGAAGACCAGCAGGATCAGAGCGAGGTAGATCAGCGACGCGACCTGCAGGTTCGAGACCGCGCCCTGGTACTCGGCGGCGATCCGGCTCGCGAGCGTGTCGCCCGCGTTGAAGAGGTTCCACTGGATGCCGACGAAGCCGCCGATCACCTGCGTGACGGCGATCGCCTCGCCGACCGCGCGGCCGAGGCCGAGGATCATCGCCGCGGCGACGCCGCCGCGCGCGTACGGGAACATCACGCCGCGGACCATCTCCCAGCGTGTCACGCCAAGCCCGAGCGCGCCTTCCTTGAGCTCGTTCGGGACGCCGAGGAAGAGCTCGCGCGAGATGCTCGAGACGATCGGGAGGATCATGATCGTGAGGACGATCACGGCCGTGAACATGTTCGAGCCGGTCTGAGGCTGGCCGAAGAGCGGGATCCAGCCGAGCGCGCTGTGCAGGCCCGGCTCGATGTCGTTCCGGAGCACGGGGCCGAGGACGAGGATGCCCCAGAGGCCGATGACGACGCTCGGGATGGCCGCGAGCGTCTCGACGAGGGCGGTGACCGGCGCCTGGATCCACTTCGGCGCGAGCTCGGTCAGGAAGAGCGCGATGCCCATCGAGAGCGGCGCTGCGAGCGCCAGCGCGACGAGCGAGGTCAGCGCGGTGCCGAAGAGGAAGCTGGCGGCGCCGAACTGGTTGAGGACCGGGTTCCAGACGTCGTGCGCCAGGAAGCCCAGGCCGAACTTCGAGATCGAGGGGCGCGCCCCGTCGATCACCTTCCACGCGATCAGCAGGACGAGCGCCGTCGCGCCGGCGGCGGCGGTCCCGGCGACGCCCTGGAGGATCAGGTCGCCGAGGTGGGCCCGCCGCCCCTGGAGGGGGCGGCGGGCCTCAGCTGCGGATGCTGCGCTCAGATCGCTCCTCTACGAGTGGATCTGAGTGAGGGTCTTGTTCGCCGCCTTGACGACGACGAGCGGCATCGGCGCGAAGACCAGCTTCTTGATCGGCGGCTGGCCGTGCGTCAGCACCCAGGACACGAAGTTCTTGATGTCGTGCGCCTTCGCGGTCTGGATCGGGACGATGATGTAGGTGAAGGTCGAGAGCGGCCACGCGCCGGCGTACTTCGGATCCGCCGGCGGGTCGGTCAGGGAGATCTTGTTGTCCGCGGGGACTTCCTTGACCAGCTGGGCCGCGTCCTCGATCGAGTTGATGCTCGGCAGCGTGAACTTGCCGGCCGCGTTCTTCACCTGCGCCTTGCTGATGTGGTTCTGCAGCGTGTAGGCGTCGGAGAGGTAGCCGATCGAGCCGGGGGTCGAGGCGATCAGCGCCGCGACGCCCGCGTTCTTCGCGCCGCCCACGCCGGTCGGCCAGGACAGCGACGTCGCCGCGCCGACCTTCGAGGCCCAGTCGGGGCTGACCTTCGAGAGGTAGCTCGCGAAGACGTACGTGTCGCCCGAGCCGTCCGAGCGGTGCACGACCGTGATGTTCGTGCTCGGCAGGTTCAGACCCGGGTTGAGCTTCGCGATCGCGGGATCGTTCCAGGTCTTGATGTTGCCGAGGAAGATGTTGGCGAGCGTCGGCCCGTCGAGCTTGAGCTTCGTGTCGGGGACGCCCGGGACGTTGTAGACGGGCACCGTGGCCGTGAGGGCCCACGGGATCTGGACGCAGCCGTTGCAGGCGGTCGCCTGGTCGGGCGTGAGGGGCGCGTCGCTGGCGCCGAAGTCGACGGTGCGGGCGGTGATCGCCGCGATGCCGGCGCCGGAGCCGATCGCCGAGTAGTTGACCGTGACGCCGCGGGCAGCGCCGTAGAGCGGCTGCCAGATGGCGAGCGCGGGGCCGATCAGCGACGAGCCGGCGCCCGTGAGGGTCGTGTCCTGCTTCTTGGCCGGCGCAGCGCCGGCTCCGCCCACCGCCACCGCGGCGAGGACGCCGGCGATCGCGAGAGCCACAGACGTGCGGATGAAGCTGCCGTACTTCGGCATTCGAATCTCTCCTCCTTCGGGGTTCCGGGCCACCGTACGGCGCTCCCCGAAGCAGTTGGGATACACCGCTGTGTCCGTGTGGTGACAGAGTGGTGACTTGTCCTCCGCCCCGCCGGGGCCGCCGTTATAGGCTGCCCGGCGTGTCGCTCGTCGACGAGGGTCTGAGCAAGATCGAGGCGGATCTCCAGGAGGAGGGCCAGCGCGTCCTCAGCGCGGTCCAAGGCGCGACGCGCGCGCTGGGCGAGCGGGACGCGGAGCTCGCGGACGAGGTCATCCTCTTCGACGACGAGATCGACGGCCTCTTCCTCGGCATCGAGCAGAAGATCCAGGCGCTGCTCGCACTCCAGACGCCCGTCGCGCGCGACCTCCGCCTGCTGCTGGCGATGCTCCACATCAACCTGCTGCTGGAGCGCACCGCGGACGGCTGCGTGACGATCGCGAAGCTGACGAAGCTCGTCCAGGACGTCGATCCGGACCCGGCGCTCGCCGACGTGCTCGTCGAGATGGGCGAGCGCGCCGAGGAGATGCTGCGTGTCGCGATGGACTCCTTCGCCCGCCGCGACCTCGCAGGCGCGGAGAGCCTCGTCGACCTCGACGAGCTGATCGACCGCTCGAACCGCCGCTTCGTGGAGCGCCTCGTCGACGTCATGCACGAGCCGGCGATGCGCGAGTGGGGCCTGCGCATGGTCGTCGTCGCGCGGACGCTCGAGCGGATCGGCGACCGCGCCGTGGACATCGGCGAGCAGACGGCGTACCTGCTGACGGCCGAGTTCCGCGAGTTCACGGACGCCTCGCACCCGGCCGGAGCCTGAGCGTTCGTTAGCCTGCCGCGGGCAGGCGACGCGACCCCGTCGGCGAAGGAGTGGGCATGGCGCAATACCGGAAGCAGCTCGTGTGGCTCGCGATCGTCCTCGGCGTGCTGCTGATCGTCGTGGCGGCGATCTACTGGGCCGAGCCCGCGCGGTCGCTGCCGTCCTTCTTCCCCGGCCACGAGAACGGGTCGACGCACCACCACGTGAAGCACGGCATCGCGGCGTTCCTCGTCGGACTCGCCTGCTTCGCGTTCGCCTGGTTCAACACCGGGCCGAAGAAGACCGCAGCCGCCTGAGTTGGGGCCGATCACCTACTTCCAGGGGGCGATCCTCGGCCTCCTCCAGGGCGTCACGGAGCTCTTCCCCGTCTCGAGCCTCGGGCACAGCGTCATCCTCCCGCGGCTCGTCGGCTGGAACATCCACCAGAACGACGCGTACTTCCTCACCTTCCTCGTGGCGACGCACATCGCCACGGCGCTCGTGCTGCTCGGCTTCTTCTGGCGCGACTGGTGGCGGATCCTCAAGGGGCTTGGCCGCTCGCTGCGCGACCGCGAGATCGCCGACCCGGACGCGCGGCTCGGCTGGCTGATCGTCGTCGGCTCGATCCCGGCCGGGATCCTCGGGCTCACGCTCGAGAGCGCGCTGCGGAGGGTGTTCGCCTCGGCCGAGTCGGCCGCGATCTTCCTCGCGCTCAACGGCGTCCTGCTCTTCGGCGCGGAGATGCTGCGGCGGCGAGCCCCGCAGACCTCCGACGACGACGACACACGCATCGCCCGCACGGTGAGCTGGCGCGGCGCGTTCACCGTCGGCGCCGCGCAGGCGATCGCGCTCGTCCCCGGCTTCTCGCGCTCCGGCGCCTCGATGGGAGGCGGCCTGCTCGTCGGGCTCTCGCACAAGGACGCGGCCCGCTTCGCCTTCCTGCTCGCGACGCCGATCATCCTCGCCGCCGGGATCCTCAAGCTCCCGGAGCTCGCCGGCCCGCAGGGGAACGGCGTCCGCGGCCCGGCCGCCGTCGGCGCCGCCTGCGCCGCGGTCACCGCGTGGATCTCGGTGCGGTTCCTGATGCGCTACTTCGAGACGCAGACGCTGACGCCGTTCGCGGTCTACTGCCTCTGCGCCGGGACCGCCTGCGCGATCTACTTCGCGGTCTAGGGGCCCGGCCGGAACCGGGCCCCCAGCCGCGAGGGCGCTACTTCTTGCTCGAGATCTGCTTGGCCTTGTAGACCGTCGCGAGGTCGTTCACCTGCATGTCCCGCGTGCCGAGCGGGGGCAGGCCGAAGCGGTGCTCGATCGTCGAGAGGATCGACGTCGTGTCATGCTCGGCCGAGTCGACGAGCTCGTTGCCGGGCAGGTTCGGCGCGAACACGAGCGCCGGGATGCGCGTGCCGGGGCCGAACTGGTCGTACGGGCCGATCGGGTTCGCCTTGCTCGGCGGCGGGACGTGGTCCCACTGCCCGCCGAACTCGTCGTACGTGACGATGAACATCGTGTCCTTCGCACACGCCGACGCCTCGAAGTCCTTGATCAGCTCGACGAGGTGGTCGGAGCCGACGGACTCGCTGGCGTAACCCGGGTGCTCGTTCTCCTCGCCGAGCGGCTTGTCGAAGCTGACCGGCTTGAGGCCGCAGGTCTTCGTCGAGCTCTGCAGCGTCGAGATGAACGACGCCTCGTCGAGCAGGTGGGCCGCCCGCATCGCCTGGCCCGCCGGCGTGCTCGGGTCGAACTCGGCGAAGTAGTTGAACGGCTGGTGGTGGAACTGGAAGTCGCCGTCCGGGCAGTTCGGGTAGACGGCCGTGGACAGGTGGTTCGGATCGGTGCACGTCCCCGGCGTGCTGCCGTTCGTCCAGCCGGGGCCGTTGACGTTGCCGTTCGCGTTCGACCAGCCGCCGGCATACCAGGCCCAGTCGATGTTCTTCGCGTCGAGCAGGTCGCCGATGTTCTGGCCCGTCTGCGGCGGCAGGATCGCGCCGCCGCCGTGCGGCTGGTACGTCGGCTGCATCGTGTTGACGCCGTAGTTGCCGCAGGCGTAGCCGGCGACCGTCGTCGGCTGCCCGCAAGCCTGCGTCAGCTGCGCGTCCTTGACCGCCGTCGCCGGCTTGTAGAACGGGTACGTCGCGTTCGGGAAGCCGTTGGCGTCGAGAATCGAGTGCAGGCCGGAGTCGGCGGCGTTGTTGTCGACCGGGGCCGCGGCCGCGATCAGGTACTGGTGGTTGAGGAAGGAGCCGCCGAACGCGGACTGGAAGAAGTTGTCCTCGATCGCGTAGTGCGGCGCGCCCTTGCCGTGGAGGTACTTGTAGATCGGCAGGGACTTCGTGTCGTAGTTCCCCATCGTCAGGCCGCCCGCGTCGGAGCCGCTCACGTAGCGGTCCTGCTTGCCGCCGTCGATCTGGTACTGCTCCTGGTAGAAGCGGTGCACGATGTCGCGCGTGCAGCCGCCCGGCAGCGCGCCGGTGCTGCCCTTGAGCAGGCCGTTCGCCGCGAACACGCCGGCCGCGGGGCAGGTCGCGTCGCTCGGGGCGATGTAGCTGTCGATCTTGAAGGGCGCGTTCGAGAACGCGCTACTGAACGCCTTGCCCTGCGCGTCGGTGCCGGAGCACGTGCTCGGCACGGCGGCGAGGTTCACGTCGAGCTGCTCGAGGCAGCCGATCGCGTTGCCGTTCTGGTCCTTCTGCGTCCAGTTAGCGGCGGTCGCCTTGCTGAGGCCGTTCACGCCCTCCCAGCCGCCGTAGAGGTTGTCGAAGCTGTGGTTCTCCTCGTAGATCACCACGATGTGGTTGATCTTCGAGAGCGCGTTCGCAGGCGCTTTGTCGCGGCTGCCGGACGCGGCCGCAGTCAGGGCGAGGGCCGCGAGCGCGGCCGCCGCTACGACGCTCAACACGAGACGACGTGGATGCACTGACTCTCTCTCCCCATGTCGGTTGACGGAACAGGGGCGGAGTCTCGGGACCGAAAAGCGTCTCCGGAAGGGCGGTTCCCCAGCCTGTAACCGGTCGGACGACGCACCGTTCCCGGCCAGAGGATTAGCGTCGCAGACGACCCTCCGCACGAGCCGAGAGTCGCGCGGCGCCCCGGATGCCCTCCGAATTCCGGGGCGCCGTCGCCTCGGTCTCGGAGGCGCCTAGGCGCCGACGACGGAGGCGAGCACGTCGCCGTCGGCGAGCATCCACATGTGACCGCCGCGCAGGTCGAGCTCCTCGTAGCTCGCGCCGAGCGCGTCGGCGAGGGCGCGTGTGCGGTCGGAGGTGCAGAGCGTGTCGGTGACGCAGCCGATGACCTTCGTCGGGATCCCGGCCGCGCGGACGCGGGCGCATTCGCGGCGGATGTCGAGCGAGCGCACGTGCTCGGCGAGCGCGTACGCGGAGCGCGGCGCCTGCGCGACCGCGAGCAGCGCGGCGGCGGCGAGGCGGCGGGGGTACTCGCCGCTCCACACCTGGCGGACGAAGTCGCGGATGCTCTCGCGCACCGCCTTCTCGAGCGGCAGGCCCGCCGGCTGGATCAGGACGAGTTGCTCGACGAGCTCGGGGGCGTCCGCAGCGGCGAGGATCGCCAGGGCGCCGCCCATGGAGTGCCCGGCGAGCCGCGACGGGCCCCGGCTGCGGAGCTCGAGGTCGACCCAGCGCCGGAGCTCGGCGAGGGAGCCGCCGCAAGCGCCGAAGCTCGGCGGCTCGAGCGCCCGCCAGCTCGCAGGCAGCGACGGCTCGTAGAGCGCGGCGGGAGCGCCGTAACCGGGCAGAAACAACCCCGTGTCCATCCACACACACTAATGGACTCCGGGGGTCAGGCGGCAGCGGGGATGGCCTCCGTCTCGATGCCGAGGATGCGGCGGTAGGTCTCGGAGAGGAAGGCGATCGCCGCCGGCCAGGTGCGCGACTGCGCGGCCTCGCGGCCGGCGGCGCCCCAGCGGGCGCGGAGAGCCGGGTCGCCGGCGAGCTGGACGAGCGCAGCGGCGAGCTCGCGCGGCTGCTCCGGCGGGACGAGCAGGCCGGTCCGCCCGTGGGCGACGAGCTCCGGCGCGCCGCCTGCCTCCGCGGCGACGACGGGGAGCCCGGAGGCGCCCGCCTCGAGCAGCACCTGCCCGAACGTGTCCGTCGTGCTCGGGAAGCAGAAGACGTCGGCGCTCGCGTACATCTCCGCGAGCGCGTCGCCGCGGAGCTCGCCGACGAAGGTCGTGCCGGCGGGCGCGGTGCGCTCGAGCTCGGCCCGCGCGGGGCCGTCGCCGACGATGGCGAGCCGCAGGTCGGGCCGCTCGCGCGAGGCGAGGGCGAAGGCGTCGAGGAGCACGCCGATCCGCTTCTCCGCCGAGAGGCGGCCGACCGAGAGCAGGAGCACGCCGCCGTCCTCGCCGAGCAGCTCCCGGCGGAGCTCGTCGTTGCGGCGCTCCGGCCCGAACTGGTGCGAGTCGACGCCGCGGCCCCAGACGCCGACGGCGGGGTAGCCACGCGCCGTCAGCGCCTCCCCGACCTGGCGGGTCGGGGCGAGGACGGTGGCGCACTGCCGGTAGAACCAGTCGACGTAGACGTCGGTCGCGTCGGCGACGAGGGCGTCGCGCGTCAGGTGGAGGGCGTACGGCCCGAGCTCGGTGTGGTACGAGCCGACGATCGGGATGCCGGTCAGCCGAGCGACCGCGAGGCCGCAGAGCCCGACCGGGCCCGGGGTCGCCAGATGGATCACGTCCGGCCGGTGCTCCTCGACCGCCGCGAGCACGTCGGTCGGGAGCGGGAAGCGGAGGTCGATCGCCTCGTACGAGGGCAGCGGCAGCGACCAGTCGGGCGGCAGCGAGACCGTCCCCGGCCCCGCGTCCTCCCCGGCGGCGACGACGACCGCGCCGGGGTAGCTGCCGTCGGCGGCGGCCGACGCGACCCGGCGCATCGTCCCGGCGACGCCGTTCACCTCCGCGAACGTGTCGGTGAAGAGGAGCGCCCGCGGCTCGCGGAGCTTCCGGCCCGTCCCGAAGAAGGACGCCTCGAGCGCCGGGATGCCGTCGCGCGAGCCGGCGTGGTGGTGAGCGGTGGCGAGGTACGGGAGCTGGAGGCCGGCGGCGAAGGCGAGCGCGCCCAGACGCTTGCCGGCGCCCGGCAGCGCCGTGAGCGTGACGCCGCCGCTGCGGGCGCGCTCGCCGAGGAGCCGCACCATCCGCGTCGAGAGGTCGGCGATCTCGCGGTGGCGCTCCGCAGCGTCCTCCGCGTCCTCGTCGAAGAGCTGGCCGAGCTGGGCGCCGATCGTGTCCGGCAGCTCGCCGCCGCTCGCCCGGTACGCGTTCACGAAGAGCGCGGCGACCGCGTGCGCGAGCTTCGCCGTCGATCCGTGCGCCCCGTGCGGCGAGGTCTCGCCGCGGGCGAGGCAGGCGAGGAGCTCCTCGACCGTCTCCGCCGGCGCCTCCGTCCACGTCGTCGCGATGTCCAGCGCGCCGTGGTCGTCCGAGCCGGCGGTCAGCGCGATCGGCCCCGAGTGCGCCGGCTCCATCCCGTGGCGCTCGGCGAGCGTCGCCAGATAGGCCGGGCCGACGAGGCCGGCGAGGCGGCAGGCGAGCTCGTTCGCCTCCTGCGGCCGCGCGCCGTTCCTTCCCTCCCAGACCGAGAAGAGCAGCATCATCCGCTCGACGTGCGACTGGGTCAGCGGGGGCCCCATCCGGTAGAGCGGGTGGGCGAGCGCGTGCGCGAGGCTGCGCTCGCGGAGGAAGGCGACCAGCTCGTAGACCGACGGGCGGCACGGCTGCAGGTCGCGGTGGTCCTCCTCGCTCAGCCCCCAGACGAGCACGTGCAGCGGGCACGAGTCCTCGGGGAACTGCGTCGTCACCTCGACCGAGAGGAACGTGTCCGGCTCGTGCGCAATCCGGAGCGCGCCCTCGAGGGTGTTGTGGTCGCTGATCGTGACGAAGCGCATCCCACGCGCGCGGCAGGTGCGGAGGACGCGCTCGGGCGACGTGTAGGACTCGCCGAGGCGCGCGCGGCGGAGGGCGTAGTTCCCGCTGTCCGTCGAGTGGATCGAGTGGACGTGCAGGTCGACGCGGCTCACTGCCCAATGGGATAGCCCGGCCGCCGGTCGACTCCTCCCCCTTTTCGGCCTTTGTCACCAGACCGGAACGTGGCGCATGCCACGTTGCCACCGCAGAGGCCCATCCGGGGCCGAACGGGCGCTTCCGGCGGGCTGTAGTGTGCGCCCGTGGCAACCGTCCGCGCGCGGAAGCGCGCCGGCGCCGCGGGCGACCGGCTCATCAATCGCGAGCTCTCCTTCCTCGACTACGACGCGCGGCTCCTCGCGCTCGCCCACGATCCGGACTTCCCGCTGCTCGAGCGTGTCTTCTTCCTCCGCGTCTTCGCGGAGATGCTCGACGAGTTCTTCATGATCCGCATCGCCGGCCTGACCGGCGCGGCGGCTGCCGGCGTGACGCAGCGGCTGCCGGACGGGATGACGCCGAAGCAGGCACTCGCGGAGGCCCGTCGCCGCGCGGCCGAGCTCTACGCGGAGTCGGCTCGCACCTGGCGCGACGAGCTCTGCCCCGCGCTCGCCGAGCAGGGGATCCACATCGGGAGCATGGACAGCCTCAACGCGGAGGAGGCGGCGCAGCTCGACGAGGCGTTCGACCGCGACATCTTCCCGGTGCTGACGCCGCTCGCGGTCGGGCCCGGCCAGCCCTTCCCGTACATCTCGCCGCTCTCGATCAGCCTCGCCCTCTTCGTCGCCGACCCGGAGTCGGGCGAGGAGCGGTTCGCGCGGGTGAAGGTGCCCGAGGGCCTGCCGCGCTTCTACCCGGTCGGGCGGCGCGGTCGGTTCATCCCGCTGGAGGAGGTGCTCCAGCACTACCTGCCGCGGCTCTTCCCGGGGATGGAGATCCTCGAGGCCTCGCTCTTCCGCGTCACGCGCGACGCCGACGTCGAGGTCTCGGACGAGGTCGACGACCTGCTGGAGGCCGTCGAGCTCGAGCTGCGGCGCGCCCGCTTCGGCGAGGTGACGCGCCTCGAGGTCTCGAAGTCGATGTCGAAGGCGATGCGCGAGCGGCTCCAACACGGGCTCGACGTCGCGGACGACCTCGTCTACCCGCTGGACGGGCTGATCGACATGGTCGACATCGGCGAGCTCGTGAAGCTCGACCGGCCCGACCTGAAGAACGAGCCGTGGCTCCCGGTCGTCCGGCCGCCGTGGAACACCGTCGATACCGCCGCCGAGCAATTCGCGGCGATCCGCGCCGGCGACCTGATCGTCCACCACCCGTACGACTCGTTCGCCAACAGCTTCGAGGCGTACCTCGCGCGCGCCGCGTCCGACCCGGACGTGATCGCGATCAAGTCGACCGTGTACCGGACGAGCGACGACACGCCGCTCGTGCCCGCCCTGATCGAGGCCGCCGAGCGCGGCAAGCAGAGCGTGTGCCTCGTCGAGATCAAGGCGCGCGGCGACGAGCGGCGGAACATCGAGTGGTCGAGGGCGCTGGAGCAGGCGGGCGTCCACGTCGTCTACGGCTTCCCGCAGATGAAGATCCACGCGAAGACGACCCTCGTCGTCCGGCGCGAGGCGGGGCGGCTGCGCCGCTACGTCCACCTCGGCACGGGCAACTACAACGCCGTCACCGCGCGCACCTACGAGGACTTCGGCCTCTTCACGGCCGACGAGGACACGGCCGCGGACGTCGCCGACCTCTTCAACTACCTCACCGGCTTCGGCCGCCCTGCGCGCTGGCGCAAGCTCCTCGTCGCGCCGTTCACGCTCAAGCAGCGCCTGATCGAGGAGATCCGGCTCGTTCGCGACGCGGCGAAAGAGGGCAAGAAGGCCCGGATCCGGATCAAGGTGAACGGGCTGACGCACGTCGAGGTGATCGATGAGCTGTACGAGGCCGCGGAGGCCGGCGCGCAGGTCGACCTGCTCGTGCGCGGCGTCTGCTCGCTCCGCCCGGGGACGCCGGCGCTCAGCGAGCGCATCCGGGTGCGCAGCGTCCTCGGGCGCTTCCTCGAGCACAGCCGCGTGTTCGCGTTCGAGGCGGGCGACCGGAGCACCCTCTTCATGGGCAGTGCCGACCTGATGCCACGGAACCTCGACCACCGCGTCGAGCTCGTGACACCGGTCGAGGATCCGCCGCTGCAGGCCGAGATCGTCGCGACGCTCGACGCGCTCTGGGCCGACACGGCATCGTCGTTCGAGCTCGACGAGGCGGGCGCCTGGCAGCGCGTCCGACCCAAGAAGGAGGAACGGCCGCGTTCCGGTCAGCAGGTACTGATGCGACGCGCGCGGCGGCGCGTGTCGCTCGCGCGATCGCGCTAGACACAGCGTTACTCGATCGACTCCGGTCCGTAACCGAACGGTGGCGTCGTCCTCCGACCGCGGACCTAGGATGGTCGGAGATGCGCGTGGGGGTCATCGACGTCGGCTCCAACACGACCCGCCTGCTCGTGGCGAGCGCCGGGCCGGACGCCGTCGTGCCGCTCGCCAAGGAGAAGGTGCGCCTCTCGCTGGGCGAGGAGATCGAGCGTTACGGCAGCGTCTCCGACGTCCACGTCGCCGCCGCCGCGAAGGCCGTCCGCAAGATGGCGGAGGTCGCGCGCGGGCACGGCGTCGAGTCGCTCGACGTCTTCCTCACCGCCCCGGGCCGTCAGGCGTCGAACGCGCAGGAGCTCGTCTCGGCGCTGACGCGCGCCGCGGGCGTGCCGGCGCGGGTGCTCTCGAAGGACGAGGAGGGGACGCTCGCCTACCGCGGCGCCGTCCTCACCTGCGACGTCGCGCTTCCCTCCCGGATCGCGGTCTGCGACGTCGGCGGCGCGTCGACCGAGATCGCCGTCGGCCGGCCGGTCGACGGGCCGGACTGGATCACCTCCGTCGACCTGGGCTCGGTACGGCTCACCGCCCGCGCCGACGACCTCGACGAGGCGAAGGACGAGGCGTCGGACGAGCTCGCGCACGTCGCCCCTCCCGCGGTCGAGGCGGCGCTCGCCGTCGGCGGCAGCGCGCGGGCGGCGCGGAAGCTCGTCGGGCCGGAGCTCGGGGAGAAGGAGCTCGCCGAGGCGCTGCGGCTCGTCGAGACGAAGAGCCCGCGGCAGCTCACCCGCGGCTACGGCGTCGATCGAGCGCGCGCGGAGATCCTCGGCGCGGGCATCGTCCTGCTCGCCGAGGTGCAACGGAAGCTCGGCGTTCCGCTGCACGTCTGCTCCGGCGGGATCCGCGAGGGCGCCGTCCTCGCCTCCGCCGAGGCCCTCGCAGCTTAGGAGGGTCCTAGGGCGCCGGGATCGTGCGGACGGCCCGGCCGTCCTCGAAGACCGCCGCCGCGCCCTTCTTCAGCCCGTAGCCGAGCACGTCCTCGACGACGTCGCCGTGCGTGCACGCGACGACGCCGTCCTCGGCGAGCAGTCCGAGCGCCGCGCCGCCCGCGCCCTCGGCGAGGCGGTCGTCGCGCTCCACCTCGACCCCGAGCGCGGCGGCGAGCGGCTCGACCGTCTCGACGCAGCGGACGTAGGGGCTCGAGACGACCCGGGCGACGCCGAGCGGAGCGAGCAGGCCGACGAGCTCCTGCGCCTGCTTTCGGCCGCGCTCGTCGAGCGGCCGGAGCCGGTCGTCGCCGTCCCAGTCGTCGCGGTCGCCCGCCCAGGCGTGGCGGAGGAGGACGGAGGTCACACGTCCTCCAGCAGCTCGAGGTCGTGCGCGTAGCTGAGGAGCGCGGCCGCGCCGTCGCGAGTCTCCCAGCGGACCTCGTCGACCTCCTCGCCCGGGACGAACTCGCCGCCGAGCGGCGTCATCCGCCACCAGCGGACGACCTTCGGGCGGCCCTTGCCGTCGACGTACTCGGTGCGGCCGACCTCGTCGCCGAGCTCGCAGCGGAGGCCCGTCTCCTCCCACACCTCGCGCAGCGCGCACGCCTCGTCAGCCTCGCCCTCGTCGCACTTGCCCTTCGGGAAGGTCCAGTCGTCGTACTTCGGCCGGTGCACGAGCAGGACGCGGCCGTCCCGCTCGACGATCCCCCCCGCCGCGCGAACCCTCACGCCGCCTTGCGCACCCGCTTCCAGGCGCCCGCCCAGTCGGCGCGCGCCCGCGCCTTGCGCCCGCGCTCGCGCTCGACGAGCCGCCCGGCGGCGACCGCCTGCTCGGGCGTGCCCTTCGCGGCGAGCGTGCGCAGCCGCTCCTCCGCAACGACCGAGTCCTGGTGATCGCCGAGGACGTCCTGGAGCTTCTTCGCCGCCGCCACGACCGAGTCGTGCCCGGCGAGCTCGGAGGCGTACCGCGCGCGCTTGCCGATCTTGCGGACGTGGTGGAGCTCGTCGTCGTGCGGGTCGTCCGGGAGCGCGTCCACGGCCTTGCGGAGCTTCTTCAGCGCCTTGGCCGCGAGGTCGTCGAGCGTCGCGTCGGTCTCGGCGGGCGCGAGCGTGTCGACCGTCCGGGCGAATTCGTCCAGCAGCGCGAGGTAGACGTCCGAGTCGAGCGTCTTCATCAGCGTCGCGCGGCGGCGGGTGCGCTCGCGCGCGAGCGCGCGCAGGAGCGCCTTCGCGTGCGCGGCGTCGGGCTCGCCGAGCTTCGCGGCCTCGGCGCTCAGGTGGTCGATGAGGACGTCGAGGTCGCGGACGTCGCCGAGCACCTGGCCGAGGGCCTTGAGCCGTTCCGCGAGGGCCGTCGTGTCGGTGGCGATCAGCTCGCCGCCGGCCCGGAGCAGCGCCCGCGTGCGGCGGACCGCGACGCGCATGTCGTGCAGGCTCTCGGGGTCCCGGCCAAGCCGCGTGCCGGGGTCGTGCGCGAGGATCTCGCGCAGCTGCGCCCGCAGGAGCGCGCGCAGGCCCTCGAACGGCGACTCCGGCTCGGGCGCGGCGCCGTCCAGGCCGAGCGCGCGGAAGACCTTGGGGATGCCCGCGCCCGGGGTGGCGCCGGCCTCGGCCAGCTCGTCGGCGATCCCGTCGAGGCGCTTCGGGCTTCCCTCGCGCAGCTCGATCTCGACCTCGACGAACTCGTCGCGGACGCGGCGCGCGTCCATGATCGCGACCTCGTCCACCGTGACCTCGGCGGTCGAGCCACGACGGGCGACGAGCTCGCCGCGCCGGCGCGTCCGGAGCTCGGCGACCTTCTCGAGCTTCCCGTGGCGCAGGTGCGCGCGCAGGAGCCGCAGCATCTCCTCGGGCGGCCCGGACGGCGGGCCGGGGGCCTCGAGCTCGAGCCGCGAGTCGTCGGAGGGCAGCTTGAGCTGCCAGACACTCGCGCCGCGCTCGGTGCGGCGACGAAGGGTGATCCCCGCCGCGGCGAGCGACCCGCCGGGGACGTCGTAGTAGACGGAGGTGAAGACGCGCGACTCGAGCGGGCTGCCGCCGAGGGGCGGGAGCTGGAATCCGGCGGGCGCCTCGAGCTTGCGTTCGTACTCTGCGGTCGCTTTCACGGCGAGCCACGATAGCCGGGTCTCCACCCTGGAACCGCTCTGTTTCCAGATTGAAAACTGTTACGCCGCGCGCAGGGCGGGCAGCGGGTCGATCCGCGTCAGGAACGCGGGCCTCCCGGAGCGGAGGTACGCGAGCACCGCGTCCTCCGACTTCGCGCACGGCAGGAGCGTCTTCCAGCCGAAGAGGTGCTCGGGCGTGTGGAAGTCGCCGTTGGCGACCGCGGGCAGGCCGCGGTCGGCGACCCAGCCGAAGAGCTCCTCGCGGTTGAAGAGCTCCCAGCGGTCGACGAGCAGTCGCAGGCGCCGCCAGTGGCGCGACCAGCGCTGGGTCGCGCGCGCCGGCGAGCTCGCGCGGCCCATGGCCCGGTACGGATGGGCGGCGACGAGCGCCGCCCCCTCGGACCGCGCATGCACGAGCGCGGCGTCGATCCCATGGTCGACGCCCACGAACGCGCGGCAGCCGACGGCGACGGCGTGCGCGGCGAGGAAGGGGTCGGAGTCGTTGAAGGTCAGCTCGAGCCCAGGGACGAGGAGCAGGTCGTACTCGCGCCGGGCGCGCTCGGCCTCCACCTCGATCGCGGCGAGGTAGGCCGCGTGATTGCCGGCGTGGACACAGGAAGGCTGCGACGCCTTCGGGATGAACGGGTCGTCCGTCCGGACGACGTGGTCGGTCACCGCGAGGACGTCGAAGCCGTTGCGCCCGTAGAGGTCGACGAGCTCGGGAAGCGTCAGCTCTCCGTCGCTCCAGCGCGTGTGCGCGTGCAGCTCGCAGAGCAGCGGCTCGACCTTTCTGCGCATCTCCGCCTTCAGGGTGCTGGACCGGTCGGCCGTCATGGGGTCGCTTGTGGTTCCAGAGTGGTAAAGGCCTGGAAACGCGCGGTTCGTATGGGACAG